>CAXAJC010000001.1:0-65855 GCA_963969005.1 uncultured Cellvibrionales bacterium
GGGTATGGGTATTGCTTTAAAAGCGGGTGCTAAAAAAGCTCATTTTGACGCGACTATAGGTATTCATCCCTCTGCCGCTGAGGAGTTTGTAACCATGAGGGAAAAGGCCAGGTAAAAACTCCCGGCGCTCCAATACTGTGAAAACAAATAACAAGTGTTGCACATGTCCAGTATTACGTCGGTGCGAGAAAATTTATTAGTGATCCAGATTGACATCAAATCCGCGCAAGAGTAGATTGCCTTCTCTTGCTTCGGCAATAGGTTCTTAAGTTTAGCCAATTAGATTCTCGGCTAAATAAGAGTGAAACGGGAAATCGGTGCGCTTGACCATAGATTGGTCAAATAGCAATTCCGATACTGCCCCCGCAACGGTAAATAAGGTTGTTTGGCTGTATGACCACTGTGCTAAAACGCATGGGAAGGTAGTCAAACAAAGTGGCTTGTTCGCAAGTCGCTCACTTATGAGTCCGGAGACCGGCCTATCGCTATGCAGACAAACCGCGGGGTGCGGTCTTGTGCTGATCGACAGTCTCTGTCTCTCTGCCTGTACGCCCCTGCTTATATTTATTATTCGCTCGGGTGTGAGCGTTAGAGGAAATCATGAAAAAATTATCTTTTCTTGCGACAGCGATAGCGTTGTCAGCAACCCCCATTCTATCCCAGACGGCTATTGCTGCTGAAACTGACATTGATGAAATCCTGGTCAGTGCTTCACTGGTACCTATTGCTGCCAGCCGGTCGGCCAATGCAATTACTGTGATTGATAGTGAGCAGCTGAGAAATCGAGCCGCTTTGACTGTTGGTGATTTGCTGCGGGATGTGCCTGGTCTGGCGGTTAGCCGCAGTGGTGTGCAGGGTTCTCAGACTCAAATCCGTGCTCGCGGTGCCGAGGCTAATCATCTGTTGGTACTAATTGATGGCGTCGAAGCCAATGATCCATCCCAGAGCGATGAGCTAAACTGGGGTACGCTATCTGCCGATGATATTGAACGGATCGAAGTTATTCGCGGCCCACAGAGCTCTATGCGCGGCAGCGATGCCATGGCTGGCGTAGTAAATATTGTGACCCGCAGTGCCGAGCAGGCTTTTAGTGCCAAGCTGTTTACCGAAGCGGGTAGTTTTTCTACCACACGCCATGGATTTCATATTGGTACCAAACAGGGTGACTTTAATGTACGCCTGGGTGTTAGCGATACAAAGACTGACGGTGACAATATTTCCCGCACTGGCAATGAGAGAGATGGCTATGAAAATACCAGTATCAATCTCAAGGCCGGTTTTGCCGTAAGCGAAGAATTCAAGCTGTCTTTTTCTGCGCGCCAGTCTGATGGTATGAATGAATTTGATGCCGATGATGATTTTGATGGCTTTGTGGAAGACCAGGATCGAGTATCTGAGTTCCGCAACAGCACCATAGGCTTGCAAGCTGACTATGTTTCAGTAGATGGCCGTTGGCAGCATAAATTGGTTATTGCTCAATCAAAACATGACAATGAAGCTTTTGCCGATGGTGTGTTGGGTAATGTGACTGGGTCGACCAAGGATCAGTATCAATATATTGGTTCGATGTTTTGGGATGATTCCAGCCAGCGTATTTCTGTTCTTGCTGAGCGTGAAGAGGAAGACTATAAGCAGCGTGGTCCTCTGAGTTGGGGCTTGGACCCCAATCAGGATCGTGAGCGTGATACGGATAGCTTTGCTATTGAATATCGCAGTGATATCTCTGATCGCCTCAGTCTGGCACTGAGCAGTCGCTACGACGATAACTCTGAGTTCGATAGCGCCAGTACATATCGAATGGAAGCGGTTTATCAATTAGGTGACGATACCAGATTGCGCAGCGCCTATGGCACAGCGGTCAAGAACCCGACTTTCACTGAGCGCTTTGGTTTTTACACCAACTTTATTGGTAATCCCGAGCTGAAGCCTGAAGAGTCAACCAGCTGGGAGTTGGGCATTGATCAACAGTTAGGTGATTTAAGCCTGTCTGCAACGCTGTTTGATGCTGAGTTGGAAAATGAAATTAACGGTTTTGCTTATGATGCGGTGAATATGGGTTATACCGCCACCAATAAAGAGGGTGTTAGCAAGCGTCAGGGTATTGAACTCACAGCCTCAGTGGAAATGGATGAAAGTCTGGCCCTTAGTGCAGCCTATACCTACACCGACTCTGTTCAGCCGGATGGTGCTGGTGGCTATGAGGATGAAGTGCGCCGTGCCCGCCACACAGCCAATCTAAATCTGGCTTGGCAGGCGACGGATCTGCTGCAGCTAACGACCAATGTCCAGTATAGCGGCAGTCAGAGCGATGAGTTTTTCCCGCCCTGGCCGACGCCTTCAGAGATTGTCACCCTAGATGACTACACCTTGTTAAATGTAAACGCTAACTTTAGTGCAACAGACAGGTTGGACATTTATCTGCGCCTGGATAACCTGCTGGATGATGACTACGAAGAAGTATTTGGTTATCAGACATTGGGTTTTGGTGCCAGCCTGGGTCTGCGCTTTAGCCTCTAAGGCAGAGACCATGGCTGGTTCAGTTGATACAGGGAAAAAGCGAGTGTTGCTCTCTTGGAGCAGTGGCAAAGACTCGGCTTGGACTCTGTATCAACTGCAACAGGATCTAACGGTTGAGGTGGTGGGTTTGCTCACCACCTTCAATAGTCAGTTTAAGCGTTCGGCCATTCATGGCGTGCGCCAACAGTTGCTGCGCCTTCAGGCACAGGCGGCGGAGCTACCACTGATCGAAATTCCTCTGCCCTGGCCCTGCAGTAATGAGCAGTATGAAGCTATTATGGGCAAAGCTGTGGATGATGCCCGGGCTCAGTTGCAGATGGATGCGGTGGCCTTTGGCGATCTGTATCTGGAAGATATCCGCAACTACCGGGAGCAGCAAATGGCTGGCACTGGTTTGGAGTTGGTCTTTCCCCTGTGGCAGATTCCCACCGACCAGCTGGCACAGCAAATGATTGATGGCGGCCTGAAGGCGGCTATTACGTGCCTTGACCCCAGGGTTATGCCGGAGCATTTGGCTGGTTATCAGTTTGGCCCTGAACTATTGGAGCAGCTTCCGCAATCTGTGGACCCCTGTGGAGAAAATGGTGAATTCCACACCTTCGCCTGGGATGGCCCCATGTTTAAGCAGCCCATTCCAGTGATGGCTGGCGAAGTGGTTAATCGGGATGGTTTTGTCTATGCTGATTTGCTGTTGGAGGATAGCCTATGAAAATAGTCTCATTACTGCCCAGTGCCACCGAATTGGTCTGTGGCCTCGGCCTGCGCGATCAGTTGGTGGGTGTATCCCATGAATGTGATTACCCAGCTTCTGTGGTTGGCTTGCCGGTGCTCACCAGTTCGCGAATTCCCGAGGGGTTGGATAGCGGCGAGATTGATCGACTAGTTACCGATCAGCTAAAAAATGATGAAGCTCTCTATGATCTGGTAATGGAGCCACTGACGCAGTTGCAGCCGGATTTGATTGTCACCCAGGCCCTGTGTGATGTCTGCGCCGTATCTGGCAATGATGTTGCCAAAGCTATTGGCAGTCTGCCCGGTGACCCCCAGGTGGTAAATCTGGAACCTATCTGCCTCAACGATGTGCTGGATACTGTCGATATGCTGGCTCAGGCCGCCGACTGTGTGGAGCAGGGTATGCGTTACAGAGCAGAGCTTCAAGGCAGAATTGATGCTGTTGCCGAACGCTCAAAAACATTGATCGACAGACCCAAAGTGGCGCTGCTGGATTGGCTTGACCCATTGTTTGATGGGGGACACTGGAGTCCGGAAATTATTGATCTGGCTGGCGGCGAGCCCTGCTTTGGCGCCAAACAGGAACCTTCCCAGCGACGGGAGTGGGAACAGCTGATTGAAGCTCGCCCGGACTGTATTTTTATTGCCCTGTGCGGCTTTAATGTGGAGCGGTCAATGCAGGATATTGAGGCGTTTTTAGCCACTGACGGGTACGCCGAACTTAAGGCGGCCTGCAGGCCAAAAATATTTCTGGTGGATGGCAATGCCTACTTTAGCAGGCCCGGCCCAAGGCTCGTGGATGCACTTGAAATCATGGCCCATGCACTGCATCCCAACACTCATTTATTGCCCGGCGGATTACCCGACGCCATAACAATTATTGAATAAGGTTTAGTCCCATGACAGACGACAAGGCGAAAAAAGAAAGCAGCCACAAAACCAAAATGCAGAAGCTCAAGGAGAATGTGGATTCTTCTATTGCAGCCGCAGATACCGAGCGCGGTGTGATGATTTTGCTGACTGGCAATGGCAAGGGCAAATCCAGTTCTGCCTTTGGTATGGTGATGCGCGCTCTGGGTTATGGCTATAAAGTTGGTGTAGTGCAGTTTATTAAAGGCGCTCAGTTATCCGGCGAAGAGATGTATGTGCGCGATCATTGCCCCCAGGTGACTTTTCAACAGATGGGCACCGGCTTTACCTGGGATACCCAAGATCGCTCAGGCGACATAGCTGCGGCAGAAACCAGCTGGGCTGTGGCAGAGGAAATGCTTAAGGATGAAAGCTATCATCTGGTGGTTCTGGATGAGATTACGTATATGCTTAGCTTTAAATATCTGGATCAGGATATGATTCTGGATGCCCTTAAAAATCGTCCGGCCAATCAATCGGTGGTCGTTACCGGTCGCGGTGGCGGTTCAGCACTGGCTGATATGGCCGACACGGTCTCTGAAATTAAAGAAGTGAAGCACGCTTATAATTCTGGCGTGATGGCCCGCAAGGGCGTGGACTATTAATTGCGGCGTGTCTCCGCGCAAAGCTTAATCTGGGCGCTGGCAATTCTGTTGCCAGTGGCCGCCCTTGTTTCCATGACCGTGGGCACAGTCAATATTTCTCTGGCCGATACACTGAGTGCAGTGGTTGGCAATTCTGTTAGTCAGCAAACTGATACCATTCTTTTTGATATTCGCCTGCCGCGAATACTGCTGGCGATTTTTGTCGGTGCTGTTTTAGCCAGCACGGGCGCCGTTATGCAGGGGTTGTTTCGCAACCCATTGGCGGACCCTTCCCTAATTGGCGTTTCCAGCGGTGCCTCTGTGGGCGCCAGTTTAATGATCGTCACCGCCGGTGGTTTTATTCAGAGCGGTGCTCTGGTTGGTTTGTCTCTGGTTGCTGTGGGTGCTTTTGTCGGAGGTTTTGCGGCCACATTGCTGGTTTATCGACTGGCGACTTCAGGAATTGGCACATCAGTTACCACCATGCTGTTGGCCGGGATTGCCATAGGCGCACTGGCCGGTGCCCTTAATAGCTTGCTTAGCTATTTTTCCGACAATGATATGTTGCGCCAGATAAGTCTGTGGCAAATGGGCAATCTCAGTGGTGCCAGCTGGTTAAAGGTCAGTATTATGGGGGCAGTGGCGATTTTTTTAATGCTGCTGTTTCCCAGGGAGAGCAAAGCCCTTAATGCATTATTGCTGGGGGAGTCCGAGGCCCGGCATCTGGGTATTGATGTGCAGCGGGTTAAGCGTCGCTTGATTATTTTGACAGCGCTGGGGGTGGGTGTTTCTGTGGCTCTGGCTGGTCTGGTCGGCTTTGTTGGTCTGATAATGCCCCATATAGTGCGCCTGGCTATAGGTCCGGATCACCGCTGGCTGGTACCTGGCTCGGCATTGGCTGGAGCTACATTGCTAGTGATTGCTGATAGCCTGGCACGTATTGTAGTGATTCCCGCCGAGCTACCCACAGGCATTCTTACCGCTCTTCTAGGTGCCCCATTCTTTGTCGCACTGCTGCTAAAGCAGCGCAAGGATGTGTAGCCTGTGACTATGCTTGCCGACAATATCTCTCTGCACCTTTCGGGCTTTGATCTGTTGCGCAATATCAGCCTTGAGGTTAAAGCCGGTGCGGTGACCGCTATTGTTGGCCCCAATGGTGCTGGCAAGTCAAGCTTGCTTAAAGTACTGACTGGAGAGATAGCGCCGACCAAGGGCGATGTGTATCTCAACCAGCGGGAGCTATCCCATTGGCCGCTACTACATCGGGCAAAGATGCTCGCGGTGCTGCCCCAGCACACATTGCTCAATTTTCCTTTTACTGCCGATGAAGTGGTGGGTCTGGGTCGCATCCCCCACCAGACTGGCGTGATTAAAGATAATGAAATTATTGCCCAGGCGTTGGACCTGGTGGATGCCAGCTACCTGCAAAAGCGTTTTTATACCCAGATGTCCGGGGGCGAAAAACAGCGAGTGCAGTTAGCCCGAGTGCTGGCGCAGATTTGGCAGCCCAGTGATTATGGTGAGCAGTTTCTGGTGCTAGACGAGCCCACCTCAGCCTTTGATCTATCACACCAGCAGCTGACTCTGGAGATTGTTCGTCAGCTGGCAGAGAGGGGTGTTGGTGTACTCATGGTGGTCCATGACCTTAATCTGGCGGCCCGCTGCGCGGATAATTTGGTGGTCTTTAATGGTGGTGCTATCGCCGCTCAGGGCAAGCCAATCGATATTCTTAGTGAGCAGCTAATCGACAAGGTATTTGGTGTGAAGTCTATTATTTCCCAACATCCTGTAACCAAACGACCACTGGTGATTACCTGATGCGCCTGCTCAGTATTTTGATGGCCTGGTGTTCCCTCTCGGTAATGGCCGACGTCAGGGTAGTGGACGACAATGATGATGAGGTGAGGCTGGCAGCACCTGCCCAGCGGATTATCAGTCTGGCTCCCAATATTACTGAAGTATTGTTTCATATTGGTGCTGGGGAGCTGATTGTGGGTGCCGATGAATATAGTAATTACCCGGAGGCGGCAAAGCAGATACTGCGGGTAAACAACCATGCGGCTGCCAACTATGAGTTGATTCTCTCCCTCAAGCCAGATTTGGTGATAGCCTGGCAGTCGGGCAATGGCGATAAGATTATTAGTCCGCTGCGCAAACTGGGTATTCCTGTTTTTGTGGTGGAGACCCGTGAAATTGAGCGTATCCCCAATCTGTTTCGGCGCTTTGGCCAACTCAGTGGTAACAATGAGCTTGCCCAGCAGCGCATAGAGGAGTTTACCCAGCGTTTGCAGCTGTTGGGAGATGCCCAGATAGGCAAGTCTGTGGTCAGGACTTTTTATCAAATTTGGGATCAGCCACTGATTACTTTAAATGGCAAGCATATGGTCAGTGATGTGATTGAACTTTGCGGCGGGGTTAATGTTTTTGCCGACGCGGCGCCTCTGGTGCCTTATGTGAATATTGAATCTATAGTGGCAGCAGATCCCCAGGTGATTATTGCCGGAGGCAGTCAGGACGAGCAATCCAGCTGGTTTAGCAGTTGGCAAAAGTGGGATGGCATTTCCGCGGTGCAGCATAAGCAGATCTACCTGATTCCCGCAGACCTGATGCAGCGCCACTCAGTGCGTATTCTGGATGGCGCCCAAATGATGTGTGATTATCTGGATAACGCCAGAATAGCAATAGACTAAGCCAGACCGTGCTAACCTACCAAGCCGCTAACCTCCCGGCCATATCCGCAGCCGCTCCTGTAATTCCCGTGACAAAAGCCTCAGACATAAAAAAGCCGCTAACAGTGTTAGCGGCTTTAAGTGTCCCTTTTTTTCACTCTGTCACATCTAAGTACAACAGTAGCGTTCGGACGATTTTATTTTATTCCCCTAGTTTTCTTATTATAGGTCATACCCCCTCTCATCATGCTCAGTGAGATCTAGACCTCTGGTCTCGTCTTCTTCGTCGACACGTAATACTAACAGTTTATCGACAAGTTTCAACAGTATAAATGTCGCTATACCTGTATAGACGAACGTAGAGGCAATACCCACAATCTGAACATAGGTCTGAGAGGCCATGGTCATACCTTCGTTGTAACCCTGCCCGCTGAATACGCCCAGCGCATCGGAAGCAAAAACACCAGCAAGGAATGTACCCAACATACCACCAACGCCGTGCACGGGAAATACATCTAGGGAGTCATCAATTTTAAAGCGCTGTTTGATTGCCTGAGTGGCGTAATAGCAGATAACACCGGCACTAAAGCCAATAACCAGTGCGCCGCCAGGGCCCACAAAACCAGAGGCTGGGGTAATAGTACCCAGTCCGGCAACCATACCAGTCACAATTCCCAGTACAGAAGGCTTACCGTGCTTCAGCCATTCCATCATCATCCAGGCTAGGGATCCGGATGCAGCTGAGATATGAGTCACTAGCATAGCCATACCTGCGTCACCGTTAGCAGCCAGTGCTGAACCGGCATTAAATCCAAACCAGCCAACCCAGAGCATACCAGCACCGGTGATGGTCATGGTCATATTGTGGGGAGGCATTGCCTGTTTGGCGAAACCTTTACGGTTGCCCAGAACCAGTGCTGCAACCAGGGCGCCAACACCAGCGGTAATATGTACAACGGTACCACCGGCAAAATCCAGCAGACCCATGCTGCCAAGCCAGCCACCACCCCAAACCCAGTGGGTAATAGGTGCGTAGACAACAATCAACCACAGGGCACTGAACAGCAGCATGGCGCTAAAGCGCATACGCTCGGCAAAGGCACCGACAATCAGGGCTGGGGTAATAACAGCAAATGTCATCTGGAACATGGCAAATACAGACTCGGGAATGTCACCGGCCATTGAGTCTTCAGCAATATTACCCATCAGCAGGTTATCAAGATTGCCGATCCAGGCATTCATGGAGCCGCCGTCGCCAAAGGCGAGGCTGTAACCAAAGGCAAACCAGATCAATGAGGCCATGCAGGTAATGGCAAAGCACTGCATTAAAACCGAGAGTACATTTTTAGCGCGAACCAGGCCGCCGTAAAACAGTGACAGACCGGGAATGGTCATAAACAACACCAGCGCGGTTGATGTTAAAATCCATGCAGTGTTGGCGCCATTTAATTCGTCGGCAAACGCCTGAGTCGATAGCGCGGTTAAAATAATCGCAAGAACACCGCGATTGAGGTATTTGTTATTGGTTAGCATTATGTTCCCCTGATAAAAAGCACTAAAAAAGTGCGTAAAAAATATTCGACTAATTAAAACGCACCATAATCGAACATAAATCCCGCTAAAAAGCTCGAAATGCTGCCTTATAGCAATTGACGAGCAATTTTTGTGCCATTAAAAACCACCTATGCACTAATTTATTTCATTGGGGGTTTTGCGGGCACCATAGAGGTGCTTGGAGGCAATGGAATCTGAGACCATCCCACTGTTTATAGGTTTATTCTCAGGCTATGCACCAAGGAGGAGCCCATGGTGAATCATAGAGAACTAACCGCTGCACTGGCGTTGTTGCGCGAGAAACTACAGAACGCTTCAAAAATCAGTAGTGCCGAACGAGACCTGTTGAGCAGTTTGATTACTGATATGACTCAGGGGACGACAGTGATAATCAGCAGGAGGATCCGTCAGACCATAGCTTTTGTGAGCTATTGCAGACCAAGGCGTCCAGTTATGATGCCGATCATCCAGAATTGGCCTATCTGATGCGTCAAGTACTGGACATACTGACTAAAATGGGGATTTAATAACCGACTATTTAACGCTGTATCCATAACAAATAGCAGGCGGTCTTTCTTGATTAGAATTCTTTGCACCACAGCAATCTTGTTGGGCTCTTTGGCAGGCTGCTCATCCACAGTTGTCCCGGCCAAAGTGGGGCCTACTGGCGAGTATATTGGCTGGCACTGTTCAGGAGATATTACCTCTGAGAGCAATTGGAACTGTGAACAGAAAACCTTAAAAGATGGCAAGGTTGTCACCGCTGCGGTGCCGCCCCAGGCAGCAGCTCCGGCAGCGCCCTCTAATCAAGAGCCTGCGCAAGAGGAACCTATTAAAGAAAACGCGCCGAGCCCGGTTACAGATGCTGCCCCTGCAGAGACCGTTTCTGCAAAGACACAGCCGAGCCTTCCAACCACAGGTTACAGCCTGCAACTGGGAGCTTATCTCAGCCGCCAGCAGGCCGAAGAAGTGGCAGCTGATATGGTACTTAGCGGCACACTTGAAGTGAGAGAGATCATGTCCCAGGGTAGGGCTTTTTCGGTTATTTTGCTGGGCCACTATCCCACACGCAGTGACGCAGAGGCTGCGGCTCAGAATTTAACCATCAGCTATTGGGTTCGCTCTATGAGGTCTCTCGCTGATGCCGCGGTCGACTGAAACTACTACAGACACCAGATTAAACACCTTTGCCACTGGTGACAGCAGCAGTGCCGGGCCGGAGGGCAATCTCGATTACGGACTACTTAAACAGCAACTGCAGGGTCTGATCGACAATGAGACTGATGCTGTTGCCAATCTGGCCAATGTCGCAGCACTGCTGTGGCAGGAAGTGCCGAAGATCAACTGGGTGGGGTTTTACTTGCTCAAACAAGAGCAGTTGGTGCTGGGGCCGTTTCAGGGCAAACCGGCCTGCTCTCGAATATCAATAGGAGAGGGGGTCTGCGGCACTGCAGCGGCCATGGGCAGAGCCATCGTGGTTGCTGATGTGCATCAATTTCCCGGGCATATTGCCTGTGATCTGGCCAGCAAGTCGGAAATTGTTGTGCCTCTGTGGCGAGATGGCCAGTTGCTGGGTTTATTGGATATCGACAGCCCGGTCATCGATCGCTTTGACTACCTCGACCAACAGGGTTTGGAGGAGTTGATGCAAACCTTACTGGCGCGTCTTGAGCTGCCACTATAAAAATTATCCTAATGCACTGAGGAGTTCGTGACCTTGAGAATTGGCAGTTTTATTAATCCGCAGCATATTTTTCGCGCTTTTAAATATGTTGTTTACCTTTTGGTAACGATCAATATATTTTTATTTTTCCAAGAAGAGTCGCTTGCTACCGCCCAGACCTTCAGCCAGGGCATTAATCTGGTGGATATTATTCAGGGGTTTGCATCGACTATAGATACAGCAGCCTGGGTGCTGCTGCTGTTACTGTTTGAATTTGAGACCTCGATTCTGGACGATCAAACCCTGCGCCAACCCAAAGTGCAGGCTTTTTTTATTACCCTGCGCACCTTTTGCTATGGTTTTATCCTTTATGCCTCCTATGGCTATATTTCAAAGATGCTGCTGTTGCACAATATTTCTCCGGTGGCCATAGCCGATCTCTGTAATCAGCTGGGCCAGGGATTCAGCAGCATTGTAACCATTGACGAGTATCCGCCACTGGATGCCCAGAGTTGCGTTACGCTGGCTAATCAGGAGCTCTATGGGCTAGACGGGGAGCAGGTGATTGGCAGCGCCTCTGACTGGACAGCTATTCAGTGGCTGGCCTGGGTCGATGTAATTAATTCTCTTGCCTGGATTGCGGTTGTGATTATTTTGGAAATTGATGTCTGGCTGCAGTTGCGCGGTCGTCTTGAAGGGCGCTTTGTCAGCATTAGCCAGCTCATTAAGGTGGTTCTCTACGCAATATTATTTGGTGCAGCTGTGTATTGGGGGCTGTTGGGCGACTTCCTTGATTTCTGGGATGCCTTTTTGTGGCTGGTGGCCTTTGTCTTTATTGAGATGAATATCTTTCAATGGCAGGCGGAAACCAATGCTGAAACCAGCATTGGTGCCGAGGCGGTCTAGCCTGGAATAATCGCCAGAGTAAGTTTTGCCAAGCAGGTTAGCTTGTCTTCGTCGTTCTTCAGGCGTATTTCCCACACATGGGAGCGGCGGCCTAAATGTATTGGCCGTGCCGTGCCTGTTACCAGGCCGGATGAAACCGGTCGCAAATGAGTGGCACTGACTTCCTGACCCAGGCATTTGAACTTGCTCATATCAATAACATGGGCGCCGGCTATGCTGCCCAGGCTCTCTGCCAGCACTACATTGGCTCCGCCATGAACCACGCGGTAAGGCTGAAAAGTACGATGGTCCGCTGGCATGGTGCCAGTAATATAATCGTCGCCCACCTCAGTGACCCGGATATCTAAATGTTCACCAATGGTGCCACTGTTCATCTTCCCGTTACACAGTTCTATCTCCGGTCTGCGGTGCCAAATGCTGGCCATAATCTATCCTTTATTATTGTGTTTTAAGACGCTTGTGCTTCACTCTTGTGGGCTGAGCATCTTCGCCTTTGCGGGCGATAAAGTCGTCGTGATACTCGCTGTAGTTACCCTCAAAAAACACCACTTCGCTATTGTCTTCGTAGGCCAGAATATGGGTGGCAATACGATCCAAAAACCAGCGGTCGTGAGATATAACTAGTACGCAGCCGGGGAAGGAAAGGACTGCTTCTTCCAGTGCGCGCAGAGTCTCAATATCCAGATCATTGGAAGGTTCATCCAGCAGCAGCACATTGGCGCCCTGTTTTAAGGTGTTGGCCAGATGCAGGCGACCGCGCTCACCACCGGACAGCTCGCCAACACGCTTCTGTTGGTCATTGCCCTTAAAGTTAAAGCGCCCGGCGTAGGCCCTGGAGGACACCTCGTAGTTGCCGATTTTGAGAATATCATGGCCGCCAGAAATGGCCTCCCAAACACTATGGTTGTCGTTCAGGGCATCTCTGCTCTGTTCTACATAGGCCACCTTAACGGTTTCGCCAAGGGTAATGCTGCCGCTATCTGGCTGCTCTGTGCCTGCAATCATGCGGAATAAGGTTGATTTACCAGCACCGTTGCCGCCGATAATACCCACCACTGACGCCTTGGGTATGGACAGGGAGAGGTCCTCGATTAATAGCTCATTGCCAAAACCTTTGCTGACGTTGTCCAGCACAATAACCTTGTCGCCGAGGCGCTCGCCCGGGGCAATGTAGATTTCATTGGTTTCATTGCGCGACTGAAACTCTTGGGAATTGAGTTCATCAAACCGGGCCAGGCGAGCTTTGTTCTTTGCCTGCCGCCCTTTGGGGTTCTGTCGCACCCATTCCAGCTCCTGCTTAATGGCGCGTTGGCGACTAATCTCCTGCTTGGATTCTGTCTCCAGTCGTTTGCCCTTAGCCTCTAGCCATGTAGAGTAATTGCCTTCATAGGGAATGCCGCGACCGCGATCCAGTTCCAGAATCCAGCCAGCGACATTGTCGAGGAAGTAGCGATCGTGAGTAACAGCTACTACGGTGCCAGAGAACTCTTCGAGAAATTTTTCCAGCCAGAATACAGACTCTGCATCCAGGTGGTTGGTGGGTTCGTCAAGCAGCAGCATATCCGGGCGCGACAGCAACAGTCGGCACAAGGCCACCCGGCGCTTTTCACCACCGGACAATGATGTGACATCTGCATCCCAGGGTGGCAGGCGCAGGGCATCTGCCGCTATATCCAATGAATGATCCAGATTGTGGGCATCCCAGGCTTCAATAATAGCTTCCAGCTCACCCTGTTTTTTGGCCAGCGCATCAAAATCTGCATCCGGCTCTGCATAGTCCAGGTACACCTGATCCAGGCCCCTGAGGGCGTCGACGGCCTCGCGCATGCCGTCTTCAACATTGCCGCGTACATCTTTAGCCGGATCAAGTTGCGGTTCCTGTGCCAGATAACCTATTTTGATACCAGGCATGGGGCGGGCTTCTCCCTGAATATCAGTATCCAGTGCCGCCATAATTTTTAGCAATGTGGATTTACCAGCGCCATTGAGACCCAAAACACCAATCTTGGCTCCCGGAAAGAAAGACAGGGACACGTCTTTAAGAATTTCGCGCTTGGGGGGAACAATTTTGCTCACCCTGTTCATCGTGTATACGTATTGAGCCATTGGATTAATCGTCTGCTGTGGAAGAACCAGCGCGCATTTTAGCTGAAACTTCTGTGATAAAGAATCAGCCAGGGCTAAAACAACAGCTCATACTCGATGTTATGCACGGCTAGCACTGAAAAACCTCAGGTTTTCTAGGATAAACTCAGTTTGCCAAACCGATACGGCCTTTGCATTGCCTCAAATATTATCGAATCTCTGTCCAATCCTTCCCCTGTTTAGACCACAACAATAAAGCCAGGGAGATAATAATGCCTATGAAAACTTTGTTAGCAGCGATTGTTGTATTTATTGTCTGGTCGGCAATCGATTTTTTGATTCATAGCATGCTCTTGCAGTCAGCCTATCAGCAGGCAGATTATTGTTGGCGACATTAACATGATATGCATGCACTACTGATGTCCGCAGTGACATTAACCCAGATTGGTGGTATTTCTTTTTAAATAAAAAGCGGCACAGAGGGGGTGCCCTCTGTGCTTGGTCTCAGTTGCAGCGCTAGTCCTGCTTGTTAAATGACATGCCTGCATGTTGATTGAGGCGGTCGATTAATAGATCTCCCATGGCCGTCGCTGGCGTCCAGAAACCACCGGCCTTATCTTCCTTGGCCAAATCAAAGGCCAAACACAAACCTGCCTGAGCCAGCATCTTGGCTGTGCAGCCATAGCCCGGATCTCGATCACCCGTTACTTGCACGGCCATTTTGTCACCTTTCTGGTTGCTGCCCTGCAGGTGGATATCAAAGTAGCCATTAAGCTGGTCTTGCAGGCTGGGGCCCTCACCTGGTTTAGGCAGGACAAATTTATTCATTAGATTGCGCAGGGGGTCAAAGATCATGCTGCCGGCAAATGCTCCCAGACCAGCAGTCAGGGCGAGGGCTTTTATTCGACCTTTGCTGCCATCTCCAGTGAGCATAGCTTCGCCATAGCTGAAGTCTTTGCCATAGGCCATTTTATTTAACGCATTAGAGCGCAGAACAACCCGGGAGTTAATCGCTTCCATAATAAAAGGACCAGTCCAGCTGTTGAAGTCATTGTCGTAGGTTGGCCCTTTGATAATTTGCTGCTTGATACTGTAGCTATGTTTCTCCGAGCACAGAAGATAGGGGTTGCCCATATCTTTGCGCACTTGAGGGTCTGCTTTGGCCGCAACAACCATTTCGCCCATGCTGGCGATAGTGCCTCCAGAGGCGCCGCCTTTCATGGCTTTAACCCGCAGTTTCACCGAATTAAAGTACTTGCCATACTTTTTCTTGCCCTGTTGTTGCAGAAAATGGGTACCCAGATCAGAGGGTATCGAGTCAAAACCGCAGCAATTAACAATGCGGGCACCGGACTTTTTGGCGGCCTTTTCATATTTGACGATCATCTGCTTGATCCAATAGGCCTCACCGGTCAGGTCACAGTAATCATTGCCATTTTCGGCGCAGGCGGCAATCAGCTCTTCGCCATAGAGTATGTAGGGGCCCACGGTAGAGACGATCACGCGGGATTTTTTGCACATGCTGTCAAGTGCGGGTCGGTTATGGGAGTCGGCGACTATGATAGGCAGCTTGGCTGCGCCTTCCCCCAGGCTATCGCGCAGCTCATTGAGTTTAGCCTCTGAGCGGCCAGCGATGGCCCATTTTATTTTGCGGCTCAGGCCGATATGTTGAAACAGGTATTCAGTTAGGATCTGGCCCACAAAGCTGGTAGCGCCGAATATAACAAGATCAAATTTTTTAATAGCCATTACTAGTGTTTTTCCCCGGAGTGCTGATTTATAGTTGTTGCCATCTGTACTTTTGAGTGGCCCTTCAATGCAACCTATTCTCTATTCCTTTCGCCGTTGCCCCTATGCCATGCGGGCCAGGATGGCGCTGCGACGAGCGAGTATAACGGTTGAATTGCGAGAAGTCAGTCTCGGTGACAAGCCACAGGCAATGCTTGAGCTATCAGCAAAGGGCACAGTGCCTGTGCTGTTGGCCAATAAACTGATGCTGGATGAAAGTCTGGATATTATGTACTGGGCGATGGAGCAGGCGGATCCGGGGCAATGGCTGGATGCAGATTTGCAGGCACGGACTGAGAGTTTAATTTATGAGAATGATGGCAGCTTTAAAACTCATCTTGACCAGTATAAATACTGGGACAGATTTCCCGCCCAGAGCCAGCAATATTATCGCCAGCAGGGCGAGACATTTCTGGTTAAATTAGAGCAGTTGCTGCAGGCCAATCAGTATCTATTGGCGGACAGGCCCACCTTTGCAGATATTGCTGTTTTTCCCTTTGTGCGGCAGTTCGCCTTTGTTGATAAGCACTGGTTCGATACTTCCGGTTACAGCCAGTTGCAGCGCTGGTTGCAGGAGTTCCTCGAATCGCCGCTATTTATACAGTCTATGGATAAGCTACTCCCCTGGCAGCCCGAGGATCCACCGCGATTCTTTCCCTGATCATTGCCAGATTACTCTGAACCAGACTGCTCTGACCCCTATGGCTCAGAGTTGTGTCAGGCTGGATTAGTAAGCCCAATCAATCAAAATCTTTGCTCTGGCATCTGCAGGTGCATTGGCACCAGGTTGCAATAATCTAAAGTTCAACCCGGCCTCTGGAATATCGGCACCGCCAAAAGGCAGTTTTGGATTCTGGTATCTATTGGGTCGGCGATCACTAAATGAGCTGACTGGCGCAAAGCTCTCAGTGGACTGCAGCACTAACTCGCCGCCTTCAATACCGTAGATCTCAGTGCCATTGGCAAAAGGCTGCAGAGCAAAAGGTGCATCTGCGGAATGTCTGTTGCGCAGCACTCGATCATAGAGCCTGAATTGAGTATCACCATTGCGAATACGCAGATCGAACAAACTGGTCACGCCCTTGTATTTGAGGCGCTCCTCACCGGGCAGCAATGTATTGATCAATGTGTAACCATACATTAACTGACGCTTGTTCCAGCTTATGGCTTCCACTGGCGGTTTATTGTTAACCAGTGATTTGGCGCAGCGCTGACGATCTGCGGCGCTGACATCGCTGGAGTAAAAAGCCATGGGCCGCTGATGACACATTACATCGACAAAGGATTTCTGCAGCCAGGGTTGGGCACTTTTATCAAACTCGTAGAAGCGCCATCCATCGACATTCTTTTGGTACTGGCTGGGCACGCCGGGCAGATCAAACTCCTGGGGGTTGGCATCCACTAGCAGCAGGAACCCGCGGCCAGGACCAAATTGGGCTGGCTCATTCTGGCTCCACAGATATTCGCCATTGTAGTACCAGGCCAGAACCCCAGGCCGGTAATTGGCATTAAAGGCCTTGAGTTCCCCCTGCTCATCAGGGAAGAACATAAAGCCAGGTTTGGCCAGATTGGCATCATAGTTTTTGACTTTGCTGAAGTCGGCATAGGGGTCACGGTATTCCAGCAGATAATAATGGGGCACGGCCAGACGATGGTAGCCACCGGAGAGGGTAAATCCATCGCTCAGCCAGCCGGCCATGGAGCCGTCTTCAAAGTCTTCTGTATAGTCGATAGCATCGAGGCGGATATTATCCACCAGTGCGCCATCTTCAACAGCCGCACCGTCGGCAAAATAATGCAGACGCAAGCTGACTTGTTGGCCCCGGTAGGCCTCCAGATCAAATTGCGCATTGACCCATAGTGCAGTTTCACAGGGGTCAGCAATATTCTGGCCGACGCGGTCTTCTGCCAGAGCTTTATCAACCATCGGGTCGCAGCCCTGGGCAGTTTCCACCTTGCCGTCGCCATCCATATCGCCGGAGCGTCCGGTCAGGCCGGGAATAGAGCCGGCACCCTCATGGCCTTTTTGCGAGGGCATAACAGAGCTGCGGTCGGCAGGATTATCTTTATCTATGGGCATTAGGCGCTGATACTCGGCACCTTCAGTTTTGGCCTCTATATACAAATAGTCCCAGTCGGCTTCAATCTTAAACCAGCTATCAAAGCTCAGTATCAATGGCTCATCCTCTGCTACCTCGGTGAGATCAAAGGATCTGGTCAGGTAACGATTCATATCATTACCCTGGCCTGTATAGATGGCCTGCTTGCCCTGAGCCTGTCCCAATGGGCCCAGATTTAGCTCGCGAAACTTGGGTGGCAATACCACCATAGCAGCATCACAGAGACCTGGTACCAGCTCCTCTGCCGATTTATTGGACCATTGATTCATGGTTTTTAAATACAATGACTGGCGCTTGCTGCCGCCAAATTGCTGGGGCCGCACCACACAGGGTTTAATCCAGCCCAGCATCATTCTCGACCAGGCACTCATCTCCTGGGGCTCTGGTGAGCTGGTGGAAGACATCACCTCCCAGGAAGCGGTGGAATTATTAGTCGAGCGAGCATAGAGATCCGGCAGGCCAAGGCTGTGGCCAAACTCATGGATAAAGGTCGACACCTCAGTATATTCGGACTGCATATTGTAGTCGTATACCCACAGGCCATCGGCAATCTTGATGCCACCGCGGCCATGAACCAGGCCCTCAACCTCCGGACCTTTACCAATATCATTGGTTAACGAACTGCGGTGAGGCCAGATGCGGTCTGCGCATTGCTGCTCGGCAATGGGAAGGGAATCAAAAATATCAGCGCCGGCATTGACGGTAAATTTCTCACTGAGCTTGTAAAGACCCTGACAGGACGACTGGCCTTTGCCTGCATAGACGACCACCAGATGATCCAGATAGCCATCTGGCTCGTCGCGGTTGCCGTCGCCATCGTAGTCTGTAGGGTCCCAGCGATCATAATCCAGCCAGGGAAAATCCGGGTTTTGGTTGTAGGCCACTGCTAATGCGTCGGACACCAGTTTCTCCGCATTGCTGTCATTACGCCAGCTGCCATCGCTGTTTTGCACTGGGCGGCCATAGTTGGACAGAGGCTTGTCGACCTGAACCACAGGCAGCACAGTACCTGTCACATGGTACTGGCCCTTGGACTGGTGGCGGTAATAATGGGAGAGGGTATTGATTTTGGGTTTTTTAATGGAGCCTGCGAACAGCAGTTTCTGCAGGTAGTCGCGGTTCTTTTTGTCCTGACGCTTATCTTCGGCAAAGCGGTCATAGCCCAGATCGGCAAACTCTACACTGATTACCAGCAGCTGATGGGGGCGCTTGGCTCCGGCTAATACTGGTGTAATCGAATCAGTTTTTATCTGTGGATTGCCCAGCTTATCGAACTTAAACTGGGTCAAATTTTCAATCAGCTGCTGACCCTGTTGGTCGGCCGCAAGGCCAGCAGTGCTGAATATTAGTAAGCAAAAGGCAATCGCCAGTTTATTGACGCAGTTAACGTGCATTTGATTCTCCTGACCGGGCGTTGAAATTGGTATGATTGTCGCTAAACCTATAGATAGGATTATGACCTGTGATATTCGTTCTGTGCAATGCCCTGTCACCTTGTCTATAACCACCGCTGCTATTAAGACTGATTATGATTTCACTGACAGATATTGAATTGCGCCGCGGCACCAAGGTGTTGCTTAACGAAGCACAGCTGGTTATTCACCCGGGCCAGCATATCGGCATTATTGGCGCCAATGGCTGTGGTAAATCCAGTCTCTTCAAGCTGCTAATGGGCCAGATAACCCCGGATGCAGGCAATCTGTTTATTCCCAATAACTGGCGTATTGCTCATATGGCCCAGGAGCAGGCCAGCTCTGACAGCAGTGCTGTGGATTTTGTTTTGGACGGAGATCCACAGCTGCGCCAAATAGAAGGGGCGATCGAGCAGGCTCTATTGGTTGAGGATAATGACCGCTTGGCCAAAGAATACGAGAAAATGGATGCTATCAGTGGCTTTGATGCGCGCTACCGGGCGGAGCAGCTGCTCCATGGTCTGGGTTTTCATCAGTCGGAAATAAAAAGGCCGGTGAGCAGTTTCTCTGGTGGCTGGAGAATCAGGCTTAATCTGGCCCAGTCATTGATGAGTGCCTCGGACCTGCTGTTGCTGGATGAGCCCACCAACCATTTGGATTTAGATGCTACATTGTGGCTGGAGCAATGGTTAAAAGCCTACCCGGGCACATTGCTGATTATTTCCCATGATCGGGATTTTATCGACAATGTGGTTGAGCGTATTGTGCATATTGAGCGGCAGCAAGCGGTGGCCTACACAGGTAATTATTCCTCCTTTGAAAGAGTGCGCGCCGAGCGGCTGGCACTGCAGCAGGCGAGTTTTGAGAAACAGCAAAAAAGGCGCAAAGATGTGGAGGCCTTTGTGGCACGATTCCGCTACAAGGCATCAAAAGCCAAACAGGCCCAGAGTAGAATTAAAGAGCTGGAGCGCATGGAAAATATTGCGCCCGCCCATATTGATTCACCGTTTTATTTCAATTTTCCCGAGCCGCAAAAAGTTCACAGCGCCCTGGCCAATATTAGCCAGGCGGATTTAGGCTATGGTGAAAAAACCATCCTCTCTCAGGTTAATTTTGATTTACAGCCTGGTACCAGAGTTGGATTATTAGGCCCCAATGGTGCAGGTAAATCTACATTAATCAGCAGTCTGACCGGCGATATAAAATTAATATCCGGTGCCAAAGTCTATGGTGAAAATGTCAAGATAGGTTATTTTGCCCAGCATCAATTAGAAGTTTTAGACTTACAGGCCAGTCCGTTGTTACATTTGCAGCGAATTAGTCCAAAAGCCACAGATCAGGAAATAAGAAATTTTTTAGGTGGTTTTGATTTTCATAATGACAAAGCCCTTGACCCAATAAAAGATTTTTCCGGTGGTGAGAAGGCGCGCTTGGCGCTGGCTATTATTGTCTGGCAAAAACCTAATCTGCTTCTGTTAGACGAGCCAACTAACCATCTGGATCTGGAGATGCGCCAGGCCTTGACCATGGCTTTGCAGGGCTATGATGGTGCATTGGTGGTTATCTCTCATGATCGTCACCTGCTGCGCAATACTGTAGATCAGTTTTTCCTAGTCGCCGAAGGTCGAGTGGAGGAGTTTGATGGGGACTTAAAGGATTACCAACATTGGTTGAAAAATTTCTCCCGCGATACGCCAGTGCCACAGCAAATTGTTGTTGATTCTGCAGTAGATAAAAAACTGGCTCGACAGCAATCTGCTGAGAGTCGCAAGAAAATTGCGCCACTAAAAAAAGAAATAAAAACGATAGAGTCGAAAATTGAAAAGCAGCAACAAAAGCTGGCAGGTTTAGAAGCTCAATTGGCTGATACCAGTATTTATGAAGAGGAAAACAAGCAAAAACTAAAAGTCACTTTGGCTGATCAGGCTGAGGTCAAAAAGCAGTTATCCGATCTTGAGGAGAACTGGTTGGAGAAACTGGAATTAATTGAGTGCTTCGCGCAATAAAAAGTCATAAAATACGCAATCGTATAGTTAATTATGCAAACTAGTGGTGCATTGCTAAGGAAAGTAGTAAACATACTCTAATACAACGAGGTTATTAATGTGTTTAATAAAGACAAGATTAAGGAAAAATACCAGTCCGCTATCGCTAAATCTATGACCCCTGATAATCAGGTATCCAATTCAAAACTGCATTTAGTACAAGGAGGTACTCGCATGATTGGTCCCAACGTAAAAATTGAAGGTAAGATCACCAGTGACGAAACTCTGCTTATAGAAGGGCAAGTTGATGGCAGTATTGTGGCTGACTCCAGTAAAGTAGTGGTGGGCAAGTCCGGTGTTCTGACTGCCAATATCTCGGCCAAGGTGGTCAAGATTGAAGGCAAGGTAAAAGGCGATATTGCCGGTGGTGAAAATGTCATTATCGCCAAGACCGGCAATGTGCTGGGTAATATCGAGTCACCCCGAGTGACCTTGGAAGATGGTGCCCAGTTTAAAGGTAGTATTGATATGGGCTCCGGCGAGAAGGCCGTTAAAGAGTTGCCCCTGCCGAAGCGATCAAATGTTAAGGCACATCGCTCGACATTGGATTCAGACGCCAAGGCATCCTGACCTCTATTCACTGATTGGCTCCCGCTGAGCCGGGAGCCAGATTAATTTTGAGCGCCCACCTAGATGAGAAGAGCTGCAATTCCTCTTAATTAGCTTCCTCGGCTTGAGGTTTCTCTTGGGAGATTGCTAAAAGCTGCCTGATGGGCGAGTGGAATATATTCTCCTTGAAAACAGAAGCCTCCAGTGACTGCAGGACGATTTTTGTAAGCCCCCCAGACGATTCGAGTGACCTCCCGGTTCCATATTTATCCTTCTCAGTTGTGGGCGGGACAGATAAACTATGGGCCATAAAAATAACCACAAGGCAGTAACAATGAAACAGGCAATTATTATAGGCGCCAGCTCAGGTATTGGTTGGGAGTTGGCGGTTCAGCTGGCGGCAAAAGGTTATCGACTGGGTCTGATGGCCCGGCGCAGTGGTTGCCTGGAGAAGCTGGCGGGCAAACTGCCCGGGGAGCATTTTATTCAGGTTACTGATGTGTCTCAGGCTGAACAGTCTCAGGAGGAGCTGACGTCCTTAATTGAAAAAATGGGTGATGTTGATCTTATTGTGGTTAATTCCGGGGTTGGCAATAAAGAGCGCAAACTTGACTGGGTGGTTGAGCGGGAAATGATTGATGTCAATGTCCGTGGCTTTGCCGCCATGTCACTGACATCGATGAATTATTTTACCCAGCGTGGTGCCGGTCACTTGGTAGGGCTGTCCTCCTGTGCTGCCCACTTCTCGGCGGGAATAACACCTACCTACAATGCCACTAAAGCATTTGCCTCCAACTATCTCAATGGCTTGCGCTCCCGTGCTGCCAGATCCAAGCTGCCTATTACCATCACTACAATTGAGCCTGGTTTTGTCGAAACGCCGATGGTCGAAGGCAAGCCCATGTGGCTGGCACCTTTGGAGAAAGCTGTGACGCAGATGGTGACTGGTATTGAAAGGAGACGAGACCATATCTTTATTACCAGACGCTGGAGACTGGTTGCCCTGTTGCTGGATATTATGCCCAATGGGCTGATTCGCAAATTGATGTAATTGATTGTGGTTTGATGATCTCTATTGATATTTCAATTACCAATTACTGGACTCACAGGTCACAAAAGCTATGGCATTAATCTCTCGGGGCCTTGCCGCCGCCAGCAGAAAAGGCGCAGCAGATATGCTGCCCCTGAGTCTGGCCGTGTTGCCCTGGGGCGTCTTGTTTGGCTCCCTGGCAGTGCAGCGTGGCTTTAGCTGGCTCGAGGCGCAGCTTTTTTCCGGGATTATTTTTGGCGGCGCAGTACAGATTGTGACGGTGGAATTGATTGCTGACAATGCCTCATTGCTGACCGTTTTATTCAGTGCCTTTGTAATTAGCTCAAGGCACTTTCTCTATGGCCTGACATTGCGCGATCGACTCAGTCCCCAGCCATTGCGCTGGCGTTTGGGTTTGGGGTTTTTGTTGACCGATGAACTCTTTGCCCTGTCTGGGGACCGGCGGGCCTACCAATCCAGATTTCGACTCTACTATGCTCTGGGTGCTGGGGGCAGTTTTTATCTGATCTGGAATCTATGGACCTTTGTCGGCATAGTTGCAGGGGCCTCATTGCCCGACCTTACTGAATTGGGTTTGGACTTTGCGATTGCTGCGACCTTTATTGCTCTGGTGGTACCTGAGATCAAAACGCTTGCAACTCTGGTTACAGTACTGGTGGCCGCCGCAGGTGGAATCCTATTTAGCCTCTGGCAATGGGAGATGGGTCTGGTCTGTGCGGCAGTGCTGGCTATGGTGTCTGGTTACCTTTGTGCAAAAATTCAAGAGGGCTCATCTTGACCTTGCTGACTATATTACTGCTGGCCTGCATTACCTTTGGCACTCGCTATTTGTTTCTTGAGGGGCGGCTGCCTATTCGTCTCGGCCCAAACGTAAAACATCTTTTAAGCTTTAGTGGTCCTGCAGTGTTAACCGCCATCGCCGCGCCTATTATTTTTATTCATCAACAACAGCTGGATATCGCTATTGATAACCCCTATCTCTGGGGTGCACTGGCTGCGGTAGTTACGGCTTATAAAACCGGGTCTGTTTATTGGACCATGGGTGTGGGTTTGCTGGTATTTGCGCTGGCAGGTTTTTAAACAGGCATTTTGCACTGGTACTCACAGGTCACTGAATTACTTCTGTTAGGGTTCAGGGTGGCTGCACTGTTTTAGCATCATTGATATTATGAAACCCTAATTTAAAGACAGAAACGAGACGCGAATTATGATCCCAAGATGTTTATATGATTCCGACCATGAGATGTTCCGCGATAGCCTGCGCAAGTTTATTGAAACTGAAGCCATGCCCCACCATGAGCAGTGGGAAAAAGACGGCATGGTCAGTGACGAGATTTGGCTAAAGGCCGGCGAGCAGGGCTTTTTATGCCCAATGATTCCGGAAGAATACGGTGGCGTGGGAACTGATTTTCTCTATAACTGCATTGTTAATGAAGAGATTGGCCGCTCCGGTTGTACTGGCCTTGGCTGGACATTACACAATGATATTACTGTGCCCTATATCGTCCGCTACGGCAGCGAAGAGCAGAAGCAAAAGTATCTGCCTCGCTGCATTACTGGTGAGCTGATAACTGCTATCGCTATGACCGAGCCCGGTGCCGGTTCAGATTTGCAGGGCACTAATACTACCGCCGTGCTGGATGGGGATCATTATATTCTCAATGGCTCCAAGACCTTTATCACCAATGGCCAAAAAGCTGGTTTGGTGATTGTGGTGGCCAAGACTGATACCAGTGCTGGCTCCAAAGGCATTAGCCTGTTCCTGGTGGAAGCGGACCTGCCTGGATTTAGCAAAGGCAAAAATCTGACCAAGCTGGGCCTGAAAGCGCAGGATACTTCAGAGCTGTTTTTCCAGGATGTAAAAGTCCCCAAGGAAAACTTGCTCGGTGAAGAGGGCCGCGGCTTTATCTACCTGATGCAGGATCTGCCTCAGGAGCGTCTGTCGATTGCGGTGGGCGCAGTGGCTAATGCCAAAGCTATTCTGGAGGCGACCATTGATTACACTAAAGAGCGTAAAGCCTTTGGTACGACCGTGGCCTCATTCCAAAACACCCAATTCAAACTGGCCGAGCTGTCGGCAGAGGTAGACTGTGCCGAAGTCTATACCGATCGCTGCACCGAGCTATTGCTGGAAGACAAGCTGGATACAGTCACAGCGTCCAAGGCAAAACTATTGACCACTGACTTGCAGTGCAAAGTAGCGGACGAGTGTCTGCAGCTGCACGGTGGCTGGGGCTATATGTGGGAGTATCCAGTGTGTCGCGCCTTCGCGGATTCCAGAATCCAGCGTATTTATGGCGGTACTAATGAGATTATGAAGTTGATTATCTCAAGGGACCTAATGAAGTAAAATTTTCAGAGTCAGAAAAAAACGCCCCTTTGATGGGGCGTTTTTGTGTTTGAGATTTAATTCAGCCAGGCGATAGAAAATCAATCTTTATAGGAGGGGTCAATCTTCTCAATCAGCCGGGTAAAAGCCTTAAATTCCAGCTCGCCGCTTGGCCCGCCCATGGCCTGCATAGCCATCAGCTGTTCCGACTTGGCCAGGATTTCAGGGCCCACCGGAATATTGGGTCGGCCAGTGGAGTCTGTTGTCACCTGTACCTGACAGGCGCGCTCCATGGCCCAGAGATTTTGAAAGGCTTCGGGAATAGTACGCCCACCGGCCAGCAGGCCGTGGTTGCGCAAAATCATCAGGCTCTTATCACCTAGGTTGGCGATCAGCCTTGGTTTCTCATCTTCATTGACGGTAATGCCTTCAAAGTCATGATAGGCGATCTGGTTGTGTAGCAGTGCTGAATAGAAGTTGTCGGTGCGCAACCCTTCCTGTGTGCAGGCAACTGCCATTCCGGCATTAGTGTGGGTATGGGCAATGCACTGCACATCTGGACGAGCAGCATGGATAGCGGTGTGAATCACAATGCCCGCGGGGTTTACCCTGTACTCAGTGTCTTCGACAATATTGCCTTCGATATCCACTTTAACCAGATTAGAGGCAGTTACTTCTTTATAGTGCAGGCCGTAGGGGTTGATCAGAAAATGGTGCTCGTCGCCGGGCACCTTGACTGTAATATGGTTGTAGATCATTTCACTCCAACCCATGTAGTCAAAGATTCTGTAGCAGGCTGCCAGCTGTACTCGCAGTTCTCGCTCTGTCTGTGCCATTAGTTTGCCCTCTCTACCCATTATTTTTTATTAAGGCCACTTTATCACCGGCGGTAAGCAAAGCGCCATTGCTGTTTCTTTGCACTACAGCATTTTTATCATCGCTGATTTCGGCACGGGCCCAGACCAGTGTTTTAGCCATCGGCATCCATCAGCGCTCTCGCCGCCGCCCAGCCCGATTGCACCGCCCCCTCAAAGCGCGGCCCGGCAAAGGCATCACCAGCAACTGCCAGAGGTGGCAGAGCAGTGCTATCACTTAATAGCAAACAGGGATCGGGATCTACAGTAGAGGGCTTGCTGTAGCGCCAGCCATGGACCTGATATTCGATTACCTGTGCATCACCAAGATGCTGTGCTGCCGCATCAATCAGTTGTTGGCCAATTTGCATACGGTTATGGTCAAGATGCTCGGCGCTATACTCACCACTGCCATGAATGGTCACTGCAGGAATTTTGGATACGCCTTTTTGCAGATTATCGCTAATCCAGGCGATGGGCCCTTCCTCCAGTGCGATGGCGCCAGGCGCTTCAATAGCAGTTGGGCCATCGAGAATAGCCATCACCGCAATACAGCTTTCATATTCAATACGCTCAAGTCGGGCTTGCTTGTCTGCTGGAATATTAATCCCTTCAAGTAGCTCCAGAGCCTGGGGCACAGGGGAGGTAATCAGAAGTTTGTTGGCGTTGACTCTGTCGCCATTATCCAGATTGGCCAGCCAGCCAGCGTGCTGCTGGGATACTGTCACCACTCTGGTGGCACGCATAATATCCAGCCCAATGGCCAGATGCTTGGCCACGGCAGTCATAGTGGGTACGCCACGATATCTGGGGTGGCCATTGGGCTGCCCCGGATAGCTGCTATACCATTCCTCGGCCACACCAGCGGCAATCCAATCTGCCACAGCGGCTCTAAAGCGCGGCTCCCGCGCTGTCATAAACTGCGCCCCATGATCAAAGGTCGCATCACCAATTCGCCGTCCCGCCAGCCTGCCACCCAGACCGCGGCCTTTATCAATCACCAGAACCTGGTGACCCGCCTGCTGAAGGTCATTGGCGGCACTGAGGCCGGCTAGACCGGCACCAATAATTAAGATATCGGTTGTGATGGTGGACATGATTATAGGTCTTTGCTGAGTTAGCGTTTGCGAGCGTCGGTTTTGCAGCGCACCGAACAGTAGCGCACTTCATCCCAGACCTTCTCCCATTTCTTACGCCAGGTAAAAGGGCGCTGGCAAACAGGGCAAATCTTGCTCGGCAGGTCGGACTTTTTACGCATAGCGGGCATAGCTGGATTATGACAGCTTTTGACCTTGGCTGTCAGGCAGCAGCCAATGCACCGCCCGCCAATGTAATGCGATGCATTAATCTCATCTGGCCCTGATAGTCATTGTCGGCCATATGCCAGGTGCAGCGATTATCCCAAAAGGTCACTGAGCCGGGCTGCCAGTTAAAGCTGCAGGTGAACCGCGGTTGGTTAACATGGGCATAGAGTTTATCCAACAGCACGCGACTGTCGGCAAAATCCCATCCCTCAAATTGAATAGTATGGCCAGGGTTGACATAGAGTACCTTGCGGCCACTTTCAGGGTGGCGAATAACCACAGGATGAGTAGCATCCCCAACCCGATCCATGCCTCCCAGCTGCTCGGCTAAATCAGTCATGCGATAGAGGCCATTTTCACCATACAGATGAGTGTTGGAATGCACAGCGCGCAGGCCTTGAATATCCTGTTTAAGGTCTGCAGGCAGCGCATCATAGGCTGCGGCAAGATTGGCAAAATGGGTATTGCCGCCAGTCTCGGGCAATGTGCGCGCCACCAGAATTGAGCCCAGAGCAGGTTCATCATCGTAGGAATGATCTGTGTGCCAGCCACCACCAATATTAGTTTGCTGGGTTTTTTCTTTGCGCACCTCGGCAATCTCGGGGTGTTCCTGTGTGGTTTTAAAAAACTTGTTAACCACAATTTTTCCAAAGCGGTGGGCAAAGCGAAGATGTTCTTCTGGGGGCAGTTCCTGATCGCGGAAAAACAGTAAGCCATGTTCAGTAAATGCTCTGCGCAGTTCAACCAGTTCAGCATCAGTCATAGAGGCCAGCTGCAGGTCGCTCACAACCGCGCCGCAGTTTTCGAAAGGGGATACTTGCATATGAATCTCTAATTATTATTGATGATCGCTATTGGATCATACGACTGATAGCAAAACAATAATGATAAGGCAGAGGATAAACAGGATAGATAATAAGCTGGCGATTAGGTCTTGCCATGGTTGACTCATTTTGTATAACCACAGAGACAACTCAGTACAGCGGCTTATGGCCTTTTTTAATTTGTATCTATAAAGAGTTAAGTTTTCAATAGATTAGCGATATGGGCACGCATAACAGGCACCACCTCCGCCTCAAACCAAGGGTTTTTCTTAAGCCAGATATTATTTCGCGGGCTGGGATGGGGCAGGGGGATATGCCCGGGCCAGTGCTGTTGCCAGTTTTCCACCAGCCTGGTGACAGTCAGATTGCTTTTGCCAAAATGGTAGTTATGGGCATATTTTCCAATCACCAAAGTGGTTTCAACTCCCGGCAAATGACGCAGTAGCCGCGCGCGCCAGGTGATTGCACATTCGGGTCTGGGCGGCAGATCACCAGACTTGCCCGTGCCCGGATAGCAAAAACCCATGGGCACTATGGCAAATAGCTCGGGGTTATAAAACTGTTCAGGGGTTACACCCATCCAGTCGCGGAGGCGATCGCCACTGGGGTCATCGAATGGAATACCTGAAGCATGCACTCGCCGACCAGGTGCCTGACCCGCGATTAAAATTTTTGCATTGGAGTTGACCTGCAGAACCGGCCGCACGCCGTGGGGCAGATGGGGCTTGCAGATTGTGCAAGCCCGCACCTGAGTACCCAGCCCATTGAGGGACTCAGTATTCATGGCATCCTTGCCTGAGACTTAAATTACTTATCCAAGCTCCAGATACCAGCACCACGCACTGCGATAAATAAAAACGCAAAGCAGAAAAATGCCGACAGCTCACCGTTATTGAGTATTGGGAAAAAATTGTTCATACCATGGACCATCCAATAGGCCACCGCCATGGTGCCACTGCAAATAAACGCTGTCGGGCGGGTGAATAGGCCGATCATCACTAGAATGCCACCCAGGGTTTCGATGGTGCCTGCGGCGTACATCAGCGGGTTTAGCGGGTAGGGAAAGTCAGCGGGGAAGTTAAATAGCTTTTGAGTACCGTGCCAGATAAACAAAAAACCCGTGACAATGCGCAGCAACGCGTAGGCCTGATCTTCGCGGCCATCCAGCAGATTATCTAAAAATTTCATTTTATTACCCCACAATTTTAGTTAGAGAGTAATTTATAGCAGAAACCGCATGCTATTGGACAGTTTGTTGGGTGGTTTGCGCGATAAACTTTTTCCATACCGCAATGGGCTCCCACACCTTGCTCAGGTCTTTTTTGGCCAGCTCAGGGTCCTGCTTAAGTACAGCGCAGCGGTAGCAATACACAAAGGCAGACACACGCATATTGGCAGCACAGTGCAACCATACCTTTTGGTTGGTGTGCTCGGCCTGTTGCATCGCCTCTACAAACATCCGAAATCTGCGTTGGCTGGGGTGATAAAAATTTACCGGAATATGGCTATAAGACATAGCCAGATCAGTGACGGTTTGCTGTTCATTGGGCAGAGAGTTTTCGGCCCCATGGGGAGCCAGGTTAATCACTGTTTTAAACCCAGCGGCGGCAATGTTGGCAAATTGCTGTTCGGTAGGCTGGCCCGAAGTGGTCAACTGTTCGTTAATCGGCAGATAGTTAAAAATTCTGGTAAGGGATGGGTTGGAAAATCGAGTTGGACTGTATTTGTCAATCAGAGTAACCAGATACCCCAGCGCTGTTTTCAGGGTTTTCAGAAAACCAATCAACCGTTCGCGCCAGCCGCTCGAAGGATCCCAACATAATCCCCGCCATGCCCGTGTTCACTGGCAATCTGCACCAGTGTTTTTCCCTCTGGATTAGCCGCATCAAGATTGTGTCCGGCCTCTTTAAAAAACTGCAGAAAGGTCGCAAAGTTATCCAGGTTCATGCCGCGATAGGCTTTTTCCAGCAGATGAAAATCCCCATCCACACCAGTTGGTGGCTGGTAGTCCAAAAAGCTTTTTACGCGCTGGTCATCAAAGACTTCGCCGAGAACTTTTTGCTTATCTTTTTTCAGTGACATGTTTTTCCTTAAACGGTTTACAGTAGTTCATTAAGTTTTTGCGCCAGTATCTGGTTGACCTGTTGCGGGTTGGCCTGACCTTTGGAGGCTTTCATAATCTGCCCCATAAAGCCGCCGAGTTTTTTCTTGCGTTTGGCTTCGTCAGTATTGATATAGTCTTCTACCATAGCCTGGTTAGCGGCCAGTACATCTGCCACCATCTGCTCTAGCATACCGCTATCAGATACCTGCTTTAAGCCGCGGGCTTCAATTATCTGGTCTGCATCTCCTTCGGCGGCCCATATCCCTTCAAATACTTCTTTGGCCATTTTGCCACTAATGCTGTTGTCGGCAATTCGGGTGATCAGTCCACCCAGTTGTTCTGCGCTGACCGGACTTTTGGCGATGGACAGATCTTCATTGTTGAGTCTGGCGCTGAGTTCGCCCATGGTCCAATTGGCGGCCAGTTTTGCATTGCCGGATGTTGTAGCGGCTGTCTCGAAATAGGCTGCCATTGCAGCGTCGCTGCTCAGCACACTGGCATCGTAGTCGGACAGACTGTACTGGTCGACAAAGCGGGTACGGCGGGCATCTGGCAGTTCTGGCATATTGCGGCGCAGTTCTTCGATGGTTGCGTCGCTGACAATGACTGGCAGTAGATCCGGGCAGGGGAAGTAGCGGTAGTCGTTGGCTTCTTCTTTGCTGCGCATGGAGCGGGCGACTTTGGTGTCGCCGTTGTACAGGCGAGTTTCCTGGATTACAGTGCCGCCATCTTCGATCAGGTCTATCTGGCGCTCGACTTCTTTGGCGATGGCCTCTTCCATAAACTTAAACGAGTTGAGGTTTTTGGTCTCGGTTCTGGTGCCTAAGGTGTCGCTGCCTCTTGGCTTAATGGAAACATTGACATCAAAGCGCATGCTGCCCTGGGACATTTCGCCATCACAGATGCCGATGGAGGTCACAATGCTATGGAGCTTGCGGGCAAAGGCCACGGCTTCTTCGGCATTGGACATATCTGGTTCGGAGACAATTTCGATCAGGGGAGTACCGGCGCGGTTGAGGTCGATCCCTGATACACCGTGGCGGAAGTTACCTTCATGGAGTGACTTGCCGGCATCTTCTTCCAGATGGGCGTGGTGAATGCGCACAGTCTTGGTACTGCCGTCGGCCAGTTCAATCTCTACATTGCCGCGCCCGACAATGGGCTTTTCCAGCTGGGTGGTCTGGTAGCCTTTGGGCAGGTCAGGGTAGAAATAATTTTTGCGTTCGAAAGCGGATTCTTTGCCAATTTCGGCGTCGATGGCTAGGCCAAACATCACAGCGTAGTGGACTGCCTGTTTGTTGAGCACAGGCAAAGTGCCGGGCATGGCCAGATCGATGGCGCAGGCCTGGATATTGGGCTCGGCACCGAATGCGGTGCTGGCGCCGGAGAATATTTTGGTTTTGGTGGCCAGCTGCACATGCACTTCCAGACCGATTACTGTATCCCAGTTACTCATTCGATTCCCTCGGGTGCTGCCCTGTGCCAGTTGGTGGCCTGCTGGTACTGGTGGGCGACATTGAGCATGCGCGCTTCGTCAAAATAGTTGCCGATAATCTGCAGGCCCACTGGTTTGTCGTCGACCATGCCACAGGGTAATGACATGCCGGGTAGGCCAGCCAGATTGGTGGCGATGGTGTAGATATCTTCCAGGTACATGGCCACTGGATCGTCCCCTTTGGCACCAAACTTAAAGGTGGGAGACGGGCAGGTGGGGCCCATAATCACATCCACCTTTGCGAATGCTGTGGCAAAATCTTGCTGAATCAGCTGGCGCACTTGCTGGGCTTTTCCGTAGTAGGCGTCGTAGTAGCCTGCGGACAGGCAGTAGGTGCCAATCAGGATGCGGCGCTGTACTTCTTCACCAAAGCCTTCGGCTCTGGTTCTGGTGTACAGGTCCTGTAAGTCGGTTGGGTCTTCACAGCGATAGCCGTATTTAACACCGTCGAAGCGGGATAGGTTGGCTGAGGCTTCCGCTGGGGCGATAACATAGTAGGCGGGCACGGAGAGACCAGTGTTGGGCAGGCTGATATTCACCAGCTCTGCGCCCTGGGCTTCAAATTCTGCCAATGCGGCACGCACTGCCTGTTCGGTGCCTGGGTTAAGACCTTCGGAAAAGTATTCATTGGGTACGCCGATGCGCAGGCCTTTGATACTGCTGCCTATTGTTGCGCTGTAGTCTGGCACATCCCGCTCTATGCAGGTGGAGTCTTTGTTATCAAAGCTGGCCATGCAGTTGAGCATGATGGCGCAATCTTCGGCGGTGCGGGCCATGGGGCCGCCCTGGTCCAGACTTGAGGCGAAGGCGATCATGCCCCAGCGGGATACGCGGCCATAGGTTGGTTTTAATCCGGTAATGCCGCACAGGGCTGCTGGCTGACGAATGGAGCCGCCGGTATCTGTGGCTGTTGCGCCTGGGGCCAGTCGCGCCGCTACCGCAGCTGCGGAGCCGCCGGATGAGCCGCCGGGCACGCAGTCTGTGGCCCATGGGTTTTTAACCGGGCCGTAGAAGCTGGTTTCATTGGAGGAGCCCATGGCGAACTCGTCCATATTGGTTTTGCCCAGTACCACGGCCCCAGCCTGTTCGAAGTTTTCCACCACTGTGGCGTTGTAGGGTGGCACAAAGTTGTCGAGCATTTTGGAGCCACAGCTGGTACGCACCCCATTGGTGCAAAAGATATCTTTATGCAGTATGGGTACGCCGCAGAGTGCGGGCGCATTGCCAGCGGCCAGGCGCTGATCGGCTGTGGCTGCGGCTTGCAGAGCTTGATCAGCGGTTACGGTGATCACGGCGTTGTAGTTGGGGTCGAGTTTGGCAATACGTGCCAAAAAGTGCTGAGTCAGCTCAACACTGGAGAACTCTTTGCTTTGCAGCCCACGGATAAGCTCGGCAATGGTGAGGTTATGCATATGTTGGGTCGCTTTTATTCGATGACTTTAGGCACTAGAAACAGGCCATCTTCGGTATCGGGCGCTGTGGATTGCAATGCTTCCCGTTGATTGAGTTCGTTGACTTCGTCATCGCGCAGGCGCTGAGTGGCTTGCATGGGGTGCGACATAGGGTCTACACCGCTGGTATCGACGGCCTGAAGTTGGTCGACCAGCTCTAATACGCTGCCGAGGCGCTCGCTTACTTGATTGATGGTGCTGTCGTCGATGGCGATGCGTGCCAAGGTCGCCAGCTTTTCAATTTCATGCCGTTCTATGCTCATTTTAGGGTCTCTGGGTTGGCTGAAATCCGGAACTTTCCGGCGGATCGAATATTACAACAATTAGGTGGCTTAGGTTAGGGGTTTAGGGCGCTAAAATACGCTATTTTCGGTGTTTTTGGCTGTTTTTGGATTGTTTTCTCCCTGAATTAAAAGAGTAGTAGGAAGTTTTGTTCAAGATCAGCTAGAATTCGCTCCAACGTTGCTAAAGCCGTGCTTTGAACGGCCGATAGACTGTTTGGTGACGATTTTTTTCTAACGCTAATTTTAAGCTGTTTGTGCAAGTAGGCCACGGGCAGGTGTTGAGGGTTATAAATCGATGTTATTTAAAAAACTGCGTGGCTTTTTCTCCAGCGATCTGTCGATTGATCTGGGTACTGCTAACACTCTGATCTACGTGCGTGAAAAAGGTATTGTTCTAAATGAGCCTTCGGTGGTTGCGATTCGTCAGCATCTGGGTCAAAAAATTGTTGAGGCTGTGGGTGTTGACGCTAAACGCATGTTGGGTCGTACCCCTGGCAATATTACTGCTATTCGACCTCTGAAAGATGGCGTTATCGCCGACTTCCAGGTGACAGAGAAAATGCTCCAGCACTTTATCAAGAAGGTGCATGCCAAAAGCCTTGTTCCCCCCAGCCCCCGCGTTCTGATCTGTGTACCTTGCATGGCTACTGAGGTGGAGAAGCGTGCGATTAAAGAATCGGCCTACAGTGCTGGTGCCCGTGACGTATTTTTGATTGAAGAGCCTATGGCTGCGGCTATTGGTGCCGGACTGCCGGTGGAAGAGGCGGTGGGTTCCATGGTGGTTGATATTGGTGGTGGTACCACTGAAATCGCCATTCTGTCCCTCAATGGTGTGGTGTTCAGCGATTCTGTGCGCATTGGCGGTGACCGCTTTGATGAGGCAATTGTTAATTTTGTGCGGCGCAAGTACGGGAGTGTGATCGGTGATACCACTGCAGAGCGCATCAAAATGGAAATTGGTGCGGCCTATCTGGCCAAAGAGGTTCGCGAGATTGATGTGCGCGGCCGCAATCTGGCTGAGGGTGTACCCAAAAGCTTTACCCTGACTAGCGATGAGATTCTGGAAGCGCTGCAGGAGCCTCTAGCTGGTATTGTGCAGGCGGTTAAGCGTGTGCTTGAGCAGTCTCCTCCTGAGCTGGCGTCGGATATTGCTGAAACCGGTGTGGTTCTGACTGGCGGCGGTGCGCTGCTGCGCGATCTGGATCGTCTGCTAACCCATGAAACTGGTCTACCAGTGATTATGGCTGAAGAGCCACTGACCTGTGTTGCTCGCGGTGGCGGTGAAGCGCTTGAGATAATGGATAATAGAGGGCTGGATACACTGACCCACTAGAAATAGGGCAGTTTCAGCTTGAATAGTAGGTTTCTGGATTGGGCTTATGAAAAATGTGTTTGCCAAGTCGTCCTCTCCTCTGCGCAAGATATTTCTTGTTAGCCTCGTTGCCTTCGGATTAATGGCCCTGGATAACAGCACCTCTTGGCTGTCTCCCCTTTACCGGGTCGCAGACAGTGTGGTGCGACCCATCTACTGGATTACCAATATCCCCGCCCGCGTTCAGGAATGGGGCGAGGTCAATGTCACGTCTCGCACTGTTATCGAGCAGGAAAATGTGCGCCTCAAACAAGAGAGTCTTATTCATCTGGGTCAGCTGCAGCGTATGGCGGAGCTGGCGGCGGAAAACTTGCGTCTGCGCCAGTTGCTCAATGCCACTGAGCTGTTGATGGACAGTGTGCTGGTGACTGAGGTGATTGGTGTGTCCCCCAGTCCCCAGAGCCATACGGTTACTGTGGATCGGGGTAGCGACGATGGTGTCTATGTGGGCCAGCCTATTCTCGATGCTGATGGGCTGATGGGGCAGATTATTTCTGTTTATGGTGGCCATAGTGTGGCGCTGTTGATCACCGATAGTACCCATGCGCTACCTGTGCAGGTGCTGCGCAATGGAGTGCGCTCGATTGCTGAGGGCACCTCTGACTACAATCGTATGACCCTGAAATTTGTCTCGCCAACTTCAGATATTGTTGAGGGCGATCAGCTGGTGAGTTCTGGTCTGGGTGGGCGTTTTCCCGTCGGTTATCCGGTGGGCACTGTGATCAGTATCAGTCAGAAGCCCGGGGACACATTTGTGCATGTTGAAGTGGACCCGTCGGCGCAGCTCGACCGCAGCCGCCACCTGCTCTTGGTATTTACCTCCATAGATGGCTCGCCTGACAGGAATAGCCGTTGAATCCGGTCAGCTTAACAGGCCCAGTGACTTTCTCACTGATAATCGCGGTTATTTTGCAGCTGATTCCTGTGTCCGGTGACTGGATTCTGTGGCGTCCCAACTTTCTGATGTTGATGATGATTGCCTGGATACTCTACCAGCCGAGCCGCTTCGGTATTGTTTTTGCGGCACTGGTCGGGCTTTTGGCCGATACGCTGTTCCGCACAGCTCTGGGGCACTATGTGCTGGTGTTTGCGCTCTGTGGAGCTGTGGCTTATTTGTTGAGCCGCTGGCTTACGTATTTTTCATATTTCCATCGTGCTATTTTGATTTTTCTGTTGGTGGTTTTTTCCGAGTTAGTTCAGTCGTTGTTGTTCTCGATCTGGGATGTGCCCATGGGCTTGAAGCATGTGCCTGTTTTGGGCTTTGTCAGTGCGATAGTCTGGTTGCTGGTGGACAAATTTGTCGCTAGTCTAAACTTTATGTACCGATAGTGGTTTAGCAGCCTACTAAGGAATTATTTTGTCAGACCAGAATCTTATTCTTGCCTCAGCATCACCCCGTCGGGCTGAGTTATTGACCCAGATTGGGGTTAGATTTGTGGTGGCTCCGGCAGATATTGATGAGAGTCAACGGGGAGCAGAGTCGCCCGTTGATTATGTAACCCGAATGGCTGTTGAAAAAGCTGCTGCTGGTTGCATAGACCAGCAGTTAGGTTTGCCTGTTTTAGGGGCTGACACTGCGGTGGTTTGTGATGGTCAGGTTTTTGGTAAACCGACTGATCGCGGTGATGCTCAGGCTATGCTGTTGGCGCTGGCGGGCAAAACCCATACTGTATTGTCAGCTGTGGCGATGGATAATGGCACTGACAGGCAGGTTCTGTTGTCAGAAACCAGAGTGACATTTCGTAGTGTCTCTGCTGATGAATGTTCCAGGTATTGGTTGACTGGAGAACCATTGGGTAAAGCCGGTGGCTATGCCATTCAGGGGCTGGGTGCAGTTTTTGTTGCTCATCTTGAAGGTAGCTATACCGGGGTGGTGGGGTTGCCAATTGCCGAGACTGAAACATTGCTTCAGCGGTTTGCTGTTCCAGTTTGGCAGAGCATTACTGACTAAGTGCCATAATTAAAAAAATCAGTTATTCGTTTATCTTTTGCGGAAATAGTATGAGCCGAGAAATTCTTATCAATATTACGCCGATGGAAACCCGCGTAGCCTTGGTGGAAAATGGCGTGCCGCAAGAAATTTCTATTGAGCGCAATCAAAAGCGTGGTCTGGTAGGCAATATCTACAAGGCTATAGTGGTGCGTGTGCTGCCCGGCATGCAGGCGGCTTTTCTGGATATAGGTGAAGAGCGCACGGCATTTTTGCATGTGGACGATCTGTATCATCTGGATGCAGAGTCGGGACAAAAGGCGGATATTCAGCAACTATTGCGCACTGGCCAGCAGATTCTGGTGCAGGTGATCAAGGATGCTATCAGCAGCAAAGGCGCGCGCCTGACCGCACAACTTTCTCTGGCTTCCCGCTATCTGGTGTATATGAATGGCAATGACCATATAGGGCTGTCCCAGCGCATTGAAGATGAGCAGGAGCGCGAGCGTCTAAAGGAAATTATTGAGACGACCACCGCAGAGAGCGGACTGGGTGAGAGCGGTGGCTTTATTGTGCGCACTGCTGCAGATGCTGTTGAGGCCGGTGCATTGCAATCAGATATGCGCTACCTGCACAGGCTATGGCTGCATATTGAGTCATCTAAATCTGAGGCCAAAGCGCCCTCCTGTATCCATGAAGAGTTGCCTCTGTATAAGCGTGCACTGCGCGATATGGCCAGCGATGAGGTGGAAAAGATACTGGTGGATTCTCGCGAGGTGTTGGACAAACTGAGGTCTTTTGCCAACAAATTCAGTCCGGAAATGGCTAATCTGATTGAGCATTATCCCGGTGAGCGTCCGCTGTTTTACCTTCATGGTATAGAGGACGAAATTGCCAAGGCACTGCACCGGTCTGTGCCCTTAAAGTCCGGCGGCCATCTGGTGATTGATCAGACTGAGGCCATGACCACTGTGGATGTTAATACCGGAGGCTTTGTCGGTCATCGCAATCTTGAGGAAACCATTTACAAAACCAACTTGGAAGCCGCAGTGGCTGTGGCGCGACAGCTGCGCATGCGCAATCTGGGTGGCATTATTATTGTTGATTTTATTGATATGCAGAGCGCTGAACATCGTCGCCAGGTGTTGCGCAGCTTTGAAAAAGCCCTGGGTCGTGACCGTGCCAAAACAGCAATTTCCGGTGTTACCGAGCTGGGTCTAGTGCAGGTGACTCGCAAGCGCACCAGTGAAAGTCTGGGTCAGGTGCTCTGTGAAGGTTGTCCAACCTGCGATGGTCGCGGGTCGATCAAGTCGGCGGAGACCGTTGGCTATGAGGTGCTGCGGGAGATACTGCGGGTTGCCCGCGCCTATGAATGCGAGCAGTTGCGTGTGTTGGCCTGTCATGCGGTCATTGAGCGCCTGCTGGATGAAGATTCAGCTCAGGTGGCCGATCTGGAGGCCTTTATTGGCTGTACCATTCAGTTTCGTGCGGAGAGCCTTTTTGCCCGCGACCAGTTCGATATTATTCCGGTCTAAGCTATGAATCATGCCCTTGTCAAAATAACGAAGTCTGCCAGCCTGTGGTTCTGGCGGCTTGCTGCGCTGTTAATTATTGGCACTGTTATTTTGCTGGTTATTGGACGTCAGACCATTGGCAGTATTGACCAACTACGTCCGACATTGCAGAGCATTATCACTGACAATTCTGGTCTGCAGGTCAATCTGGGCCGGCTGCAGGGTGAATGGCCGAGGCTAGTGCCTATTTTGGATGTGGAGGCGGTTGAGGTTATTGCTGACAACGGCGAGGTGGCAATCTCTCTGGACCATGGTCGTGCCAACCTAGATGTTTTAAACAGCCTTAAATACGGATCGCCCATCTGGCGCGAGTTGACCGTTGATCAGCTGGTGCTGAATGTGCGCGAAGACAGCAAGGGCCGCTGGAATATCAATGGCCTTGATGGTGAATCTAAGACTGATCTAAAGCTTATTCTTGATCCACTGTTTTACAGTCGCCTGATTCGTATGAAGCTGGTGATTGTAAATCTGGAGTTCTTTTCCGGTAAACAGCTGCAGATGCGCAGTGATGAAGTGCGGTTGGAAAATGACTCGGACTTTCACCGCGCTGAATTATCCCTGCGCCTGTCCGATCAGGAGACTCCTGCCTATTTGCTGTTGGAGGGAGTTGGCGATCCCTCTGATCTCGAGTCCTTCCATGCCGATGGTTACTTGCAGCTTAATGGTTTCAATATATCCCAGCCGGTTGTCGAGATGGCCAAGTCGTTGCTGCCCCAGCTGTTTGCCAATTTAGATGAGTTTGAAGCCAAGACCAGCGGTGAGCTGTGGTTTGATATTCATCCTGGTGGCGGGCTGGATTTTGAAGGTGAACTGGCAGTTTCCGAGGTGCCTCTGGACTGGCTTGCCGAAGTGCCACCCCTCAAAAATATTTATACCGGGATAACGGGCTGGTTTACTCCAGGTTCGGATTGGGGGATCAGATTACAGGGTTTTGATTTTGCTTGGTCGGACAGTGATATTAAACCGCTGGATATGGTGTTTACTCAGCGCCTGGGTTCCCGCTGGCGTGACTTTGATGTGTCTGTAAATCGCCTTGATTTGAATATTTTAACTGATCTGCTGCGCCAGACCAGGCTGCCTGCTGACAGGCTACTAAACATTATTGATCAGGTGCGTCCGCAGGGTAGCCTCAGCGCTCTGACATTGGGACAGAATGAAAATGGCTATTACGCCTCAGCCAATCTGCAGGCTATCAATATGCGGAATTACAAAGGCGCTCCGGCCCTTAAAGGTGTGGATGGCTATCTGGAAGTGCATGAGCACGGTGGCCTGTTTCATATTGCAGATAGTGATGGTTTTGATGTTTTTTTTACCAAGGTCTACCGCGATTATCTCCATGTGGACAGTGCCGAGGGCACGATATATCTGGATTGGCAGCCTGAACAAAAAACACTGATGGTAGAGAGTGAGCCAGTGAAGACAGTGGTTGATGCTGGCACCAGCCATATTATGTTTTCGGTTGAGCAGCAGTTCCACAGCAGGGGGTTGCCCCCTGAGGTTAATCTGGTGATTGGTGGCCGCGATATTGATGCCAGTTACAGCAAACAATACCTGCCCTATAAGATGCCGGAGACTCTGAGCAATTGGCTTAAAACCGCAATTGTCGGCGGTAATGTTAAAGACTTTGCCCTGGCCTACAGAGCCGGAGCACCGCGAAATGATGTTCGCTCCAGAACCAGTCAGATGCTGTTCCGCGCTGAAGACACTGCAATAGACTACCATCCGGATTGGCCCGGGCTGCGTGATCTGGATACTGAGGTGCTGGTTGATGATGGCTATGTGCAGTCCAGTATCAGTTCGGGACTGGCGGGGGATAATAGTATTGTTGCGGCTACTGCTGAGTATGACAGTGCCATGCCCCCAGAGCAGCGTATTTTAATCATCGATGGCACTGTGGCTGGTTCTCTGGCCCAGGGCGTTGATTTTCTGGCTCAGTCCCCGGTAAAGAAAAACCTTGGGCCTCTGGCCAGCTGGGACCTTGCCGGTAATGCTGATACCCAGATGCAGCTGCGAATTCCATTGGGCATAAAATCTAAAAATACTCTAGCCAAGGCTGAGTATAAGGTTAGCACCCAACTGACTGATGCGCGGCTCGCTATACCAGACTCGCCAATTGCAATGACTGAGGTCAACGGCGATATTAAATTCTCTGCTGCGGATGGGCTGCAGTCTGACAATATTACTGCCACATTCTGGCAGGAACCTTTAACCGCCAAACTATATAAAACTGGGTCCGAACAAAAAATTGCCATAAAGACCGAGGTTAAACCGGAGAGTATCGAGCAGCTGGTTAAATTTCCCTGGTCTGAGGTGTTGGTGAGTAATGTTGCTATAGATGGGTTGTTGAGTATTCCCCCTGCCTCAGCCGAGGACGGGGTCAATCTGGCACTGACCAGTCAGTTGCAGGGCACTGAGATACGCTTACCAGAGCCTCTGGCGCTGTCCGCTGCAGATCAGCGATCGATGAATATGACAATATTTTTCAGCCCGGAGTTGGCGCGTATTGAAGCTAATCTGGGAGAAGAGCTGACTGCTGAGATGTATTTCTCTGATGGTGCCCTGTCTCAGGGGTTAGTGCTCTATGACCGCGCAGATGTTGCTGCCCAGCCGGGGGAGTTGCTGGTTGCCGCCTATATGCCGACTACGGATCTACAGATATGGATGCCTGTTGTTGAGCTGTTTTCTCGTCAATCCTCGGAGCCTAGGCAGTCCAGTTGGGAGCCAGTGTTTGATTTGAATTTTGATCGTCTGGAGCTGGCAACATTTGAGCTTAATCAGATTGAGGCGCGAATCAGTATCAGCAACCAAATTACGCAGATTGCCTTTAATAGTGATCTTGCCGATGGTCTGTTGGAGCTTGCCGCAGACAAGCAGCAGGTTCCCCGACTAAGTCTTTCCCGTTTGCATTTACCCAGTGCTTTGCTGGAAGAAAAAATCGGCCAGCAGACTGTAGACCCCCGTACATTTTTAGCGGTTGATCTGTCGGTTGATCAGCTCAGGGTTGGCGATAAAGACTGGGGCTCCATTGCTCTGCAGTTGCGCCCGGAGGTATCTGGTGCAGCGTTCAATAATATCAGCGGTAATCTGCTGGGCCTGCGCCCTGGCTTATCTGATACGGAACCGCCCACAGAATTTTTCTGGAGCTTCGATGGCGAAGCCCACAGCAGCAGGCTGATAGGTCCTGTTGCGGTGGATAATATTGGCGATATGTTTGCCAGCTTTGATATTGATAAAGTGGTTGATAGCGAGTCCGGTAAATTAACATTTGACCTTGCCTGGCAGGAGAAGCCCTGGGGGCTCAGCAGAGAAAATATAATTGGTGATTTTGATATTAAATTATCCGATGGCAGTTTTTATAAATCTGCCGGTGGTGCTGGTGGTGCCCTGAAGCTGGTCAGCCTGTTTAATTTTGCTAATTGGCTACGTCGTTTGCAGCTGGATTTCTCCGATGTGGTGGGGCAAAACCTTGAGTACAACAGGCTTAACGGCAAGCTGCATTTTGAAAATGGTGTGGCCAGCCTCCGCGACCCGTTAAAAATGGATATGCCTTCTGGTCGCATGAGCATGGCGGGTGATTTTGATCTGGTCAATGAAACCGTGGATACCCGCTTAGTGGCAACATTGCCGGTAGCGACTAATCTGCCCTGGGTGGTGGCAATGATGGGAGGCCTGCCTGCAGCTGCTGGAGTCTATGTTACCAGTAAGCTGGTTGAGAAGCAGGTTGATCGACTATCCAGTATTAGTTATGAAGTCACTGGGCCCTGGGATGATGTAAAGGTCTCTGTCGACAAGATCTTTGCCGCAGAGTTAAAAGGGGCCCCTGAAACCGGGCAGCCGGAAAAGGACAAGGCGGTTAGCAAACCAACGACAGATCAGTAGAAATAGGGACCTCTTATGAGTATTGCTGTTGCTGCGATTCAATTTAAACCTCAGGCATCTGTGGATGCCAATTTACATTGTGCTGCGACTTTTCTTCGGCAGGCCGGGGAAGCTGGCTGTCAATTAGCGGTGCTGCCGGAAAACTTTGCCTATTATGGTCAGCCAGATTTATTACAGGCTGGCCGTGACGAGTCTGACGAGCAGGGCCCGGTGCGCCAGTTTCTGGCTGAGCAAGCCGCGAGGCATGGTATATGGCTGGTGGCCGGGACTGTCCCTGTAGCTGGGCCGAGCCCCAGACCCAGTGCCCGTTGTTTTTTGTTCAGTCCCGAAGGTGAGGTTGTTGATCACTACGACAAGATTCACCTGTTTGATGTCGATGTGACCGTTGATGGGTACAACCGAAGTTACCGTGAATCCGATGATTACAGCGCTGGCAAGCGAGTGGCGGCGGTGCGTACTGATCTGGCAGTACTTGGCCTGACCGTTTGTTATGACCTTAGATTTGCTGAACTGTACCGACGGCTGGTCGATGCCGAGGCACAGATTATCACCGTGCCAGCCGCCTTTACTGCGGCCACGGGCAAAGATCATTGGCAGGTGCTGTTGCGTGCCCGGGCGATTGAAAATCAATGCTTTGTGATTGGTGCCAATCTGGTGGATCGGGAGCATAAGCGCCGCGGTCTGTGGGGTGGCAGCTGCATCATTGACCCTTGGGGCAATGTGCTGGCATCCATGGAAGATGAGGTGGGTGCGGTGATTGCCGAAATCGAGCTGGGCAAGATTGACCAGATCAGGGCTGAGATGCCTGTTGCCGAGCACCGCCGCTTGTAATCATCGTCTGTAAATTTGAGGTTTGGCTATTCAGTAATCTCGCGCAGGTAGGCAAATAGTTTTCGCGCTGCCGCCGGTGGTTTTTTTAATTCCCTTTCGCGATTTGCTTGACGCTGCAGATTGCGTAGCTGTTGTCGGTCGGCCTCTGGGTGCTGTTGAATAAAGTCTTCTATTGCCGGGCTGCCCTGGTCAATTAAACGGTCGCGCCAGTGTTCCAGCTGTGCAAAATGCTGACGATAGGTCTGGGACTGATGATCCATTTTTTCTAGGGTATGAGTAATAACCTCGGTATCGGCGGTGCGCATAAGCTTGCCAATATATTGCAGATGACGGCGTTTGGCTTCTCGGCTTTTGAGCCTGCGGGCTTCATAGATAGCCTCTTTGAGGTTTTCCGGCAGATCAAACTTCTGCAGGTTGCCTTCAGGCATATCCACCAGCTGGGCACCCATATCTTGCAGCGCCTGACTGTCCCGTTTACGTTGGGATTTGCTCGGGCCGTCCCATTCTGGCGGATCAATTTCTGAATCTATCATGACAAAAACACTGTTGCTAGACCAAGGAAAGAGACAAATCCGACAATATCCGTGACTGTGGTCAGAACCACTGTGCCGGCAAGTGCTGGATCTATATTGATCGAGCGCAACAGCACTGGGAGTAATGTGCCGGTAATGGCGGCGGCGGTCAGGTTAATAGCCATGGCTGCTCCAATAATCAGTGCCATAGTGGAATCCTGAAACCACAGAGATACCACGGCACCAGCGACCAGTGCATAGAGCATGCCATTGAGGGCACCGACGGTAAATTCTTTGCTCAGCAGCCACGACAGGTTGCTGCGTTCAACTTGACCCAGAGCCATGCCGCGAATAACGACAGTTAATGTCTGGCTGCCGGCGACACCTCCCATGCTGGCAACTATGGGCATCAGAATGGCCAGTGCTACCACTTTATCCAGAGTGCCTTCGAACAGGCTGATGGCGGTGGAGGCGATTATTGCTGTGATCAGGTTAACCCCAAGCCAGACTGCGCGCCGGGGGGCGGTTCGGCTGATGGGTGAAAAGGTGTCCTCGGTGTCGCTCAAACCGGCCATGGCCAATAATGAGTGGTCGGCATCCTCAACAATAACGTCGACCACGTCATCAATGGTGATACGTCCGAGAAGGCGATTATTGTCATCGACCACTGGTGCAGAGACCAGATCCTGACGTTGGAACTGCTGGGCTACGTCGGAGTCTGTGAGATTGACATGTATGGCCTGGGCATCGGGGTTCATCACTTCCCGCACTGTGGTGGTGGGGCTCGAGGTGAGCAGCTTGCCCAATGCCAAATTGCCGAGAAATAAATCATTGCGGCTGACCACAAATAGGTTGTCAGTCAGGTCGGGGATTTCATCAAAGCGGCGCAGGTAGCGCAACACTACATCCACGGTGATATCTGGTCGCACGGTGATGATCTCGGTGTCCATTAATCCACCGGCAGTTTCTTCATCGTAAGTGAGCACTGACTCTACGCGTTGCCGATCCTGTACGGACATGGCCTGTAGGACTTCGGGGATCATCTGATCAGGCAGCTGCTGAAGAATATCGACAATATCATCGACATCCAGTCCCTCGGTCAGGGATGCAACTTCCGCGCCGTCCATTTCATTGAGGAATTCGAGCTGGATTTCATCGGATAGCTCTTGCAGTACTTCACCGGATATCTCTGGATCAACCAGCTCCCAGAGAATACGACGGAACTTTGGCGGTGCGGTTTCAAGCTGGTGGGCTACATCCGGAGGTGACAGATTATTGAGAATATGACGAACCTGATTCAAAGTGACTGAATCGATGGCATTGCCCAACTTTGCCAGTAGATTGTTGTCTTTGGTTTCGGTCATGGTCTGTTCCCTAGCTAAACCTGCATTGCGCGGTTAGAGGGGCATTTTAGCGGGCTATGGGGCTTACGGATAGGATTAACTGAAACTTGTCCGATTATGGCTGAATTTATTCCCCTTCACCAAAATAATCTGCCAGCAGTTGGGTGATTTCATCGCAGGCTGCCTGTTCGTCGGCGCCGTCGAATTCGAAGGTCAACTCTGTACCCTGACCGGCTGCCAGTAACATCAGCGACATAATGCTTTTGGCATCCACCAATGGCTCTTGTTTGCCGATACGAATGGCACAGGCGTAATGACCTGCTGCTGCGGCCAGTTTAGTAGCAGCGCGAGCATGCAGCCCCAGTTTGTTGATTACTGGTAGTTTGCAGCGAATCATGGCTAACTATTTCTCAGCATGGGGCACTCAACTCTTTGTGGACTACTTTGACAAAGGGCTGCTGTTGGGAAAAATGCTCATAGAGTCTGTTGGCCAGATACACGGAGCGGTGCTGGCCGCCGGTGCAGCCAATGGAGACGGTCATATAGCTGCGGTTGTTGGTCTGGAATTTGGGGATCCAGCGTGTCAGGAAGCCGATTATATCGGCCAGCATTGAGGCAACATCCACCTGGGATTCCAGGAATTCAATTACTGCGGGGTCATTGCCTGTCTGGGTGCGCAATTCTAATTTCCAGTAGGGATTGGGCAGGCAGCGAACATCAAAGACAAAGTCTGAGTCACTGGGTACGCCCCGTTTAAAGCCAAAGCTTTCGAACAAAATTGACATGCTTTCGCGATTGTCTGGCACCACGGTATTTTTAATCAGGTCCCGGAGCTGGTGCAACGACAGCCCGGAGGTGTCGATGGTGCGATCAGAAATGTCCGATATTGGCGTCAGCATTTCCTTTTCCAGTTCAATTGCTTCTTTGAGGCTAATTGATTCGTTGCTCAGGGGGTGTTTGCGCCTGGTTTCGCTGTAGCGGCGTAGCAGATCATTGCGTCGTGCCTGCAGAAAGACCACATCCACTGCGACACCAGTATCTTCGATATCATGGAGCATGCTGGGTATTTTACTCAGATCACCCACCAGGTTGCGGGCATCAATACCCACTGCAAGCATTAGCTCCATTTCCCCTGGCTCATCTTTTAACTGCGTGACAAGTTCCGGCAACAGGCTCGCAGGAAGGTTGTCAATGCAGGTAAAGCCGACATCCTCAAGGATATTCAATGCGGAGGTTTTGCCAGATCCGGAGCGACCGCTGATGATAACCAGGCGCATGATTAACTCGAGCGCTCCAGTTTTGTGGCTGTGGCGTAAAGTTCTTCATTGTTGCTGCACTGGCGCAGAGATTGACGAGAGTCGCCATCCTGCATCAATGCAGCGATTCTGGCTAATGTGGCCAGATGTTCGTCGTTTTTTTCCTCCGGAACGACCAGAGCAAAAATTAAATCTACAGGTTTATCGTCTTGGGCATCGAAGTCGATGGGCTTTTCCAGTTTGATCAGGCAGCCGTGAATACGTCTGAAGCCGGAAGCGCGACAATGGGGTATGGCGACTCCTTCACCTATCCCTGTGCTGCCCAAGCGCTCCCGGGCAACCAGGCTGTGGAACAACTGATCGGTCTGCTCCGTATCACCACCCAGTTGCTCGGTGATAAAGGCTGATAAATTTTCCAGTACTCGTTTTTTGCTGGCGCCTGGCAAGTTGCATAGCGTCATGTCCGGCGTCAGCACGTCTATTATTTTCATGGACTGGGTTAATGGCCTCGGTGTTTTTCTTTGTGCTTGATAAGCTGGCGATCCAATTTGTCGGTCAGGGCATCAATTGCTGCATACATGTCTTCATGCTCTGCATTGGCAAAGAGCTCTGCCCCCGCTACATGTACGGTGGCTTCTGCTTTTTGTACCAGCTTTTCAACGGTGAGAATAACGGCGGTGCTGGTTATCTGCTCGTAATGCCTTTCAAGTTTGGATAGTTTGGTGGTGACATAGTTGCGTATGGGGTCGGTGAGATCTAAATGGTGTCCACTGATGGTCATTTGCATACAATTCTCCTTTTACTTGGCATTTTCGAATCGTTTCCTTTGGCTCGATGAGGGGATTCCCATGCTTTCGCGGTATTTGGCGACAGTTCGTCGGGCAACTTGAATTCCCTGCTCGTCAAGAAGAGAGGTTAGCTTGTTATCACTCAAAGGTTTGGCGGGTTGTTCTGCGCTAATCATTGTTTTCAGGATAGCGCAAACTGCAGTGGATGAACACTCCCCTCCGCCAGATGTGCCGACATGGCTGGAAAAGAAATATTTCAGCTCAAATATTCCCTGGGGTGTAGCCAGATATTTGCTGGTGGTGACCCGAGAAATTGTCGACTCATGGAGGTCCAGTTTGGTGGCAATATCTGACAAAACCATGGGTTTCATGGCTATGGGACCATGATCCAAAAAGCCTTGCTGCAGATCTATAATGGTGATGGCAACGCGCATCAATGTCTCATTGCGGCTTTCAAGGCTGCGCAAAAACCAGCGGGCTTCGGCGAGGTTGTTCTTCAAAAATTGATTTTCATCGCTGTTATCTGAGCGATTGATTAGGTTGCTATAGGTGTCGTTGATACGCAATTTGGGCATATTGCTGTCATTGAGCTGTACCCGCCAGCGCCCAGCGATCTTTTCTACATACACATCTGGCGCAATATACTCCGCTTCGTTCACTGCTAAGGCTTCGCCGGGACGGGGATTAAGGCTGCGGATTAGCAGCAGAGCTTCTTGCAGATCATCGCAGCTGTAGCCGGTTTTTTTACTCAGACGATTGATGTCAACTGAGGCGATATCTTCGAGAAATTCATCGACTAGTCGTATGGCCTGGGCTAGGTGGCCAGTTTCATCACTAAGTTGATTGAGCTGGATAAGCAGACATTCCTTGATATTGCGACCAAATATCCCGGGCGGGTCAAACTGCTGCAGGCGGTGCAATACGGCTTCGAGTTCGTCATCCTCAATGGGATCCATCAGTTCAGAGCTGTCTTCCGGCTCAAGACTGTTCCCCAAATCTTGATGCTGGATATGGGCTGTGATCTCGCGCAGATCCTCGCTGATCAGGCCGCTGTTATCGATAGAGTCGATAAAGGCTTCGGCGATTTCGCGGTCACGATCTGAAAACGGTGTCAGGTTGAGCTGCCAGTGCAGGTGGTCTTGCAGTGATTCTGTGACTTGAAAAACCTGCTCCAGATTAACTTCTGCACCTGTGTTACTGGAAGAGCTGTTGGAAGAGCTATGGTCGTCCCAGTTAGCATCTACAGGAAGATCCTGATGACTACCCTGTTCCCAATTGGTCTCGGCTTCAGCTTCTGTAACGGTTTGCTCGGTGGCATCGGCAGCGGTTTGGTGGAGGCTGGGATCATCGCTATTGAAGTCCACATCACCATCGCTGTCATTGTCCCCTGTGACTGATGTTTCTTCTTTGCTGCTATTGGTGCGGCCGTCGTCCTCGTCCATTTCCAACAATGGGTTGTTGTAGAGTTGTTCGATAACTTCTTGGCGTAATTCCAAAGTTGACAGCTGCAGCAGGCGAATGGCCTGCTGCAATTGAGGTGTCATGGTCAGCTGTTGGCTGATTTTGAGTTGAAGACCTGGACGCATAGATTGCTAATACTACAAAAAAGACCAGATGCAATTTTAGTGCCGAGTTATGGCAGCTGGCAATGCTGGATTTACGAATAACCCCATTATTACAGGGTAAAATGCTCTCCAAGGTAGGTTTTGCGTACTTTTGCGTCGCTGAGGATATGTTCTGTGGTGCCTTCGGCGATAACATGGCCTTCGCCGATAATGTAGGCATGCTCGCAGATATCCAGTGTTTCACGCACATTATGGTCGGTGATCAACACACCAATACCTTTGTCCCGCAGATGGCGAATAATACCTTTGATGTCATTGACCGAGATGGGGTCAACGCCGGCAAAGGGTTCATCCAGTAAAATAAACTGTGGGTCCGCAGCCAGTGCTCGTGCAATTTCGACGCGTCGCCGCTCTCCCCCTGAAAGGCTCATGCCAATATTTTTTGCCAAGTGAGAAATATGGAATTCATGCATCAACTCTTCGAGGCGCTGGTTGCGCTGCTGGCGGTTGAGTTCGCTGCGGGTTTCCAGAATAGCCAGTATATTGTTTTCGACACTCAGTTTTCTGAAGATTGAGGGTTCCTGGGGCAGATAGCCTAGCCCGCGCTGAGCGCGGCCATGCATGGGCAGGGAGGTGATATCCACATTATCGACGGTCACTGTGCCGCCATCCTGGCACACAAGGCCGATAATCATGTAGAAGCAGGTGGTTTTACCTGCGCCGTTAGGGCCCAGCAAGCCCACAATTTCACCCTGTTTAACTGACAGCGAGACATCTTTTACCACGGGGCGCTTGGCATAGGATTTAGCCAGATTCTGTGCTTCTAAAATTGCCATTACTCTGGACTCTCCTGCTGTTCTGTTGTTGAGTTGTCCAGATTTGAAGGTGGTATCACCAATTGGATACGTTTTTGGTTGCTGCGATTATTGCCGTTGGCTTTCCAAGTCCCTTTATTGATGTCGTAGACAATCAAATCTCCCGTAACCAATGTGCCATTGCGCGCCAGTGAGGCATTTTTTTGCAGGTTGATTTTGTCCTCGCCGAGCAGGTACTCAATAATTTCGCCATGGGCGACAACAATGCCCTCATTGATATTGGGCTGGTGTCTGTAGGTTGCAGGCTCGCCCAGAGACAGTATGCGATTGACCTTGCTGTCTTTATAGAAAATGGTCACTTTTTCAGCCTCTATGGAGACTGATCCTTGACGCATAATCACATTGCCGCTGTATTCTGTGAGACCGGTGGCCTGGTTGCTTTCAGCGAAGTCGGATTCAATGGTAACGGGCTGGTCGCCATCGCCAGGTAGCCCGTAGCCATGAGTGACGGTAGCGAGAAAAATCATGGCGACTAATATTTTAAATTGGCTCATGAATAGCCCGGACCTGTGATTTGATAATAAATACCTCGTTAGTGAAATTGGCACTCAGCCCGGTTCCGGAAAGTTTAACCTCTGGCGATTTCAGTTTAAAGGGACCTTTATTGGTGGCGCTGTTGCTGTTGGGCAGATAGGTCATATCATCACTGGTCAAGATGGTCTGCCCCTCATCTGCTGTAGTGATTGCCACCACATCATCCTGCAGAAATACTTTATTACCGTTATTTGAAAGCGTGCCATGTTTGGCCTTAATACTCAGCTGATCGCTGTTAGCTGGCTCTTCAATGGTCACTATATTGGGCTGTTTGAGAGTCAGTTCTGACTTCTTGTTAAAAAACTCGGCTCTGGTTGAGGTGAGTAAAAACTGCTGCCTACCAGAGGACGAAAACTTGAGGCTGCTGACATCGGTCATATAGCTATCGGCGACAGGAACTTCTTCCACTTGGCCAGTTTGCTTGCGCATAAAGGACTCCGGCGGACTATCCCAGATCAATAAAAAGCCACCGACGAAAAATATCAGTGCAGAGATAAGTAGCGCCTGTCTGATCATTGATAGCTGGCCAGTATTGGCTGCAGTTTTCCCTGGGCCTCAAGTATTGTCTCGGCCACTTCGCGAACGGCGCCATGGCCGCCACTTTTAGCAGTCTGCCAAAGGGCCTGGCTGGCGTTGGTGGTGCTGCCATTAGCCGGGGTGATGCCCAGCCCAACCCGTCGGATAACCGCCAGATCAGGGAGGTCGTCGCCCATAAAGGCTATTTCATCCATGCTGATATCCATAGTTTGTAGCAGTTCGTTAAGGGCGGTTAGTTTGTCTTCGCGCCCCTGAACAACCGGATCTATACCAAGCTCATCAGCGCGGCGTTGAAGCAGCGCGGATACGCGGCCGGTAATAATACCCACCTGTACGCCTCCCTGCTGCAATAATTTAATGCCCATCCCATCCTGTATATTAAAGGCCTTCATTTCTTCGCCGCTGTTGCCGTAGTAGAGGCGACCATCGGTCAGCACGCCATCTACATCCAGCAGTAGCAGTTTGATTTTCTTTGCCGCTGCAACGACAGAGGTAGGAACACTGTTGCCCATTAAACAACTCCTGCGCGCAAAATATCATGCATATGCAGAACACCAATTGGATGTTGATTGTGATCTTCGACAATCAGTGCAGTGATACTGGCACTCTCCATAATGGTCAATGCTTCGGCGGCGAGTATGGCGTCGCTGATGGTTTTTGGGTTAGGTGACATAACCTGCTCCATGGTTGCGGTACCAATATCAATGTTTTGATCAATAACGCGGCGCAGGTCTCCGTCGGTAAACACGCCCATAAGCTTATTGTTGCTGTCGACTACTGTTGTCATACCAAATCCTTTCTCGGTCATCTCAAGCAGTGCGTCCTGTAATAGCTGATCGGCTCGGACTCTGGGAACCTCTGTGTCCCCATGCATAATATCGCCGACCCGCAATAGCAGTTTGCGGCCCAGGGCTCCGCCCGGGTGGGAGAAGGCAAAGTCTTCGGCGCTGAAGCCGCGGGACTCTAGCAGTGCAATAGCCAGAGCATCGCCCATCACCAATGTCACTGTGGTACTGGTGGTGGGAGCTAAATTTAACGGGCAGGCTTCGCTGATGACGCTGACATCAAGATTGGCACAGGCAGATTGGGACAATATTGATTCCGGGTCCCCGGTCATGCTGATCAGGGGAATGCCCAGGCGTTTGATCAACGGCAATATGGTAACCACTTCTGCGGTACTGCCTGAGTTTGAAATGGCGATCACCACATCATTTTTGGTGATCATACCCAGATCTCCGTGACTGGCTTCGCCCGGGTGGACAAAAAAGGCTGGTGTGCCTGTGCTGGCCAATGTTGCGGCAATTTTATTGCCTATGTGCCCGGACTTGCCCATACCGGTGACAACCACACGACCTTCGCAGGCCAGTATAGTCTTGCAGGCACGCTCGAAATCGTTGTTGATGCACGGCGCCAGCTGCCCTACGGCCAGAGATTCCATCTCTACGGTGCGCAGGCCAGATTTAATAAAGTCGCTTGTTGCCATATTCAGGATTCATCTGTGTTTAAGTTCAGTATTATAGAGCAAATCAGGTCGGGCGTATTTAGGCTTGGCCTGCCGAGATTGCAGGCCATAGCAGTACATAATAAAACCCGTAGCCTGCCAGCAAAATCATGCCCATGGTTTTGGATATGCGTCCTGAGCTGCTGCGCAGTGCAACTGCGGCCAAAATAACCATCAGCAGGGTCATTGCTGCCATAGTGGCATAGTCACGGGCAAAGACATCGGGGCTTAGAGCTACCGGGGCTATAGCGCCGGCAGAGGTCATTACCAGCATAAGATTAAACAGGTTGGAACCCAAAATATTACCCAGGGCTATATCATGATGGCCGCGAATGGCACTTATCACCGAGGCGGCCAGTTCGGGCAGGCTGGTGCCGATGGCGACTACGGTAAGGCCTATCACTAGTTCGCTGATGCCTGCGTAGGCGGCAATGGATTTTGCCCCCCACACAGTAATCTCGGCACTGACTAGCAGCACTCCCAGACCCACAGCAAACCACAGTAGCGCACTGCCAATGGGAAGTTCCGGAAGCTCTTCGGCCTCTCCGATCACTTCCTGGTTGGGATGATTCTTTTTGTATTTGACCACCAATATCAGCAGCGGAACAATTAGCAGGCCCAGGCTGATGCTCTCGCCGCGACCGAGAAATCCATCATAGAGGCATAATCCAGCCAGCGCTGTGATCAGTAAAAGAACCGGGGTCTCTTCCCGCAGTAAATACTTTTGCACTGGAATAGGGGCTACCAGTGCTGTAATACCCAGTACCAGACCAATGTTAGCTAGGTTTGAACCCAGAGCATTGCCGACGGCCAGTTGTGCAGCATCTCTCATGGCGGCATTGATGGAGACAATAACCTCTGGTGCAGAGGTACCCACAGAGACCACAGTCAGGCCGATAATCATGGGTGAAATGCCAAAGTTACGCGCTGCGCCCGCACTGCCGGCAACAAATCTGTCAGCTCCCCAAAGCAGGCCTAAAATCCCCGCGACAAGGGCCAGCATGGGTAGATAGATAGCGGACATATAGTCTCCGGCTGTGTTTATTCAATAGTGCGGGAATGGTATAGTGCCCAGCCACTATTGTCAGCACTGAAGAACTAGATTTTTGAATCCGCTGTCAAGGGAAGAGAATTTAAATGAGAAATATAATATGCGATTAATAAGAACAGGTTTCCTGAGTACTCTGGTCGGGTTGCTGATGTCAATATCAGCGATAGTTTCTGCTGAGAGCGCGCCAGCCACTGAGAAAGGTCCCTTTGAGAAGATTGAGCAGGTCACCGCTCAGTTGTTAGTGGTGATTGCAGACCATGTCGAAGGTTTTCCAGAGAATGAGCCGCAATATTTCCAGGCGCTGAATACTCTGCTGGAGCAGCATATTGATTTCAACTATATCGCTAAATCAGTGATGGGCCGCTCGGCAAAGAGCGCGACTGGTGAGCAGCGAACTGAGTTCGCTACTAAATTTCGCAATGGTCTGATTGAGACCTATGGTCGCGGACTTATCGGCTATGGCGATGAGAAGATTGTGCTGCTCAACAAAGCACCGTTGAAACCGGGCCAAAGAATGGTGTCGGTAAAGCAGGAAATTCAAGCTGAAGGCGCGGTGTACCCAATGGAATATTCTATGGCCCTCAGCAAAAAAACCGGGCAATGGAAGGCCATTAATGTGGTGATCAATGGTATTAACATGCGCAATATTTTCCGCAGCCAGTTTGCCAATGCTGTACAGAAAGCTGGTGGCGATATTGATGCGGTTATTGCTGACTGGTCAGCTGAATAATATGTAATTTAAGAGAAGAGTTAACCTATAAATGAATCCAGATGATGTAAAAGTGCTGCTAGAAAATGCCCTGCCCGATTGTTTATTTCAGGTGGAGACCGATGGTGGCCATTTTAATATTGTTGCTATTGGTGATCTATTTGAGGGCAAGCGTCCTGTGCAGCGTCAGCAACAGATTTATGCTGCCCTCAATGAAAAGATATCTTCTGGCGCGATTCACGCAGTCAATATGAAAACATTCACTCATCAAGAGTGGAATGATCGCAGCTAATACCTCTGCGGCTCTACTATCAAATTCTGAGGTTATGCGATGGATAAATTGATTATTCAAGGAGGTGCAGTTCTCCTTGGAGAGGTCTGGATTTCTGGTTCCAAGAATGCGGCACTGCCGATACTCTCTGCTGCGCTGCTGTCTGAGGGCATTGTAACCATTGCTAATTTGCCCCATCTCCAGGATGTCACCACTACTATTGAGTTGCTTGGCGCCCTAGGCGTGACTGTCAGCATCGACGAGAAAATGCGTCTCGAAGTTGACACCTCGACTCTCAATAGCCTGACCGCACCCTATGAACTGGTGAAAACCATGCGTGCCTCAATTCTGGTGCTCGGCCCGATGCTGGCCCGCTATGGTGAGGCAAATGTATCCTTCCCGGGCGGCTGTGCTATTGGCAGTCGGCCCGTGGACCTGCATCTGCGAGGCCTGGAAGCTATGGGTGCCAGTATTGAGATTGATGAGGGTTATATCCGCGCCCGGACTGACGGTCGCTTGAAAGGTGCCCACATTCTGATGGATATGGTGTCAGTGGGCGCCACTGAAAATTTAATGATGGCTGCGGTACTGGCAGATGGCACTACTGTGATTGACAACGCAGCTCGGGAACCAGAGATTGTTGATCTGGCTGCCTGCATGAATGCCTGGGGTGCCGATATACAGGGCGCTGGCTCTAATACGCTAACGATTAACGGTGTTGAAAAGCTCGCAGGGGGCTTTTACAAAGTGATGCCGGACCGTATTGAGACCGGCACTTACCTGGCTGCTGCAGCTGCCACTGGAGGTAAAGTCAAAACCACCCAGACTGATCCTGCAACTCTGGAAGCTGTGCTGCTGAAGCTTGAGGAAACCGGGGCAGTAATTACCCAGGGCGACGATTGGATTGAATTAGATATGCAGGGCAGGCGGCCCAAGGCGATTAACCTTAAAACCGCTCCCTACCCGGCCTTCCCCACAGATATGCAGGCTCAGTTAACGGCGGTAAATGCGGTGGCGGAAGGTACAGGCATGATTACCGAGACTATTTTTGAGAATCGCCTGATGCAGGTTCAGGAGCTTAATCGCATGGGTGCGAGCATTATTGTCGAGGGCAACACTGCCATAGTGACAGGGGTGGAAAGACTAAAAAGTGCACCAGTGATGGCCTCTGATTTGCGTGCCTCAGCGGCGCTGGTGATTGCTGCTATGGTTGCTGAGGGTGAAACCATTGTTGATCGCATCTATCATATTGATCGAGGCTACGAATGCATTGAAGAGAAGTTGCAGCAACTGGGCTGCAAAATTAAGCGAGTGCCCGGTTAAACCGGCGAATTAAAGCTAAGCCTGAGAGACCAGATAATTGTTATGACACAGATTACCCTGGCCCTGACCAAGGGTCGCATATTAAAAGAAACTCTACCGCTGCTTGAGGCTGCGGGAATCGTGCCTGCGGAAGATATAGCCACCAGCCGTAAATTGGTATTTGCGACCAATCAGGAAGGTTTGCGCCTGCTGATTTTGCGCGGCTCCGATGTCCCCACCTATGTGCAGTTTGGTGCGGCCGATATAGGTGTTGCTGGCAAGGATGGTCTGCTGGAACACCAGGGTGATGGCTACTACGAGCCCCTGGATCTGGGTATTGCTCGCTGCAAGCTGATGACTGCTGTGCCTGTTGGTGCTCAGCCCCAGACTGGGCGTCTGCGTGTGGCAACAAAATATGTCAACGTGGCGCGCCAGTTTTATGCTGAGCAGGGTCGCCAGGCAGATCTGATCAAGCTCTATGGCGCCATGGAAATTGCGCCGATCCTTGGTTTGGCCCATGAAATCGTGGATATTGTTGATACAGGCAATACTTTAAAAGCCAACGGCCTTGAGGCTCAGGAAGAAATTGCCGATATCAGCTCTCGCCTAATTGTGAATAAAGCAGCGATGAAAACTAAATACAATGAGATTCAGTCCATTGTGGACGCGCTGCAGAGCGCAGTGGCGAATAAAGCGTGAGCAGGTCAACTATTAATCGTCTAACCAGTGCCGATGCAGACTTTCTGCCATCGCTGGATAAGCTGATCGCCTGGGATATGGTGTCAGATAGCGATGTTGAATCTGCTGTTGCAGGGATTTTAACTCAGGTTCGTGCTCGCGGCGATGCTGCACTGATTGAGTACAGTAATCGCTTTGATCGTCGCGATTGTGAGTCTATCAGTGAATTTTGTCTTAGCTCGAAACAGCTTCAGGAGGCCCTGGAGTCAATAGATTCAGTCACCCGTGACGCCCTGGAAACAGCAGCGACTAGAATCCGTGATTATCACAGTCACCAGTTGCAGGAGTCTTGGCAGTATCAGGAGGCCGACGGCACTGTGCTCGGTCAGCAGGTGACGCCACTGGAGTCAGTGGGTATCTACGTGCCCGGTGGCAAAGCTAGTTATCCCTCGTCAGTGCTGATGAACTGTATCCCCGCTCGTGTCGCCGGTGTCAGCGAAGTGATTATGATGGTGCCAGCCCCGGATAATGAGCTCAGCCCAATTGTTTTGGCAGCGGCGGCCATTGCCGGTGTTGATAAGGTATTTACCATTGGTGGTGCCCAGGCGATCGCTGCACTGGCCTATGGCACTGAGACGGTGCCCAAAGTGGATAAGATTGTTGGACCAGGCAATATCTATGTTGCTACAGCCAAGCGTATGGTGTTTGGTTCCGTGGGTCTTGATATGGTGGCGGGCCCTAGCGAAATTTTAGTGGTTTGCGATGGCCAGACTGATCCTGACTGGATTGCCATGGATTTGTTTTCTCAGGCTGAGCACGATGAAGATGCCCAGTCTATGCTAATTGCCTGGGATGCAGACTATCTGGATGCAGTGCAGCAGAGTATTGAAAAGCTGCTGCCGGAGATGGAGCGGCGGGATATTATTGCCCAGTCTCTGGCTAACCGCGGTGCTCTGATTGAGGTGGCCGATGCGGGCGAAGCAGTCACCATCTGCAATCGTATTGCCCCGGAGCATTTAGAACTCTCTGTGGCAGACCCAGAGTCCTGGTTGCCCAATATCAAGCATGCAGGTGCCATATTTATGGGCCGTCACACAGCAGAGGCGCTGGGTGATTACTGTGCCGGGCCCAACCATGTGTTGCCCACCTCGGCGACATCAAGATTTTCGTCGCCCTTGGGGGTGTATGATTTTCAGAAGCGCAGCTCTCTGATTTTTTGTTCTGAGCAGGGTGCGTCAGATCTAGGCCGTATAGCCTCAGTGTTGGGGCGAGGTGAGTCCCTGACGGCCCACGCGCGGTCGGCGGAATACCGGATTAAAAAGTAGTACTACTGAGTAAGCATTGATATGAGCAGGTACTGGAGTGACTTTGTTAAACAGCTGCAACCCTATACTCCCGGGGAACAGCCAAAAATTAATAATCTCACCAAGTTAAACACCAATGAAAACCCCTACGGTCCATCGCCAGATGCGCTGCAGGCAATGCAGCAGCTACTCAATGATGATCTGCGCCTGTACCCGCCCCCCAATGCCGATGATCTAAAGGCGACTATTGCCGATTATTATCAGGTAAACGCTCAGCAGATTTTTGTTGGCAATGGTTCCGACGAAGTTCTGGCGCATATTTTTAATGGCCTGCTAAAACAGGACAAACCGATATTTTTCCCCGATATCAGCTACAGCTTTTATCCGGTTTTTTGTCAGCTTTACGATATTGAATATGAGCAGATTCCTTTAACTCAGGATTACTCTATTGATCTGCAGGCCTATCGGCGCCCCAATGGCGGCATTATTTTCCCCAATCCCAATGCTCCAACGGGCAGAGTGTTGGGTCTGGATGTTATTGAACAACTGTTGCAGGCCAACCGGGACTCTGTGATTGTGGTTGATGAGGCCTATATTGATTTTGGCGGCCAGAGCGCAGTGGCGCTGGTGGATAAATACGCGAATCTAATTGTGGTTCACACATTGTCCAAGTCCCGCTCCCTGGCGGGTATGCGCATTGGTTATGCCATCGCCGGTGCTGAGTTGGTGGAGGGTCTGGACAGGGTGAAGAACAGTTTCAATTCCTATCCGCTGGGGCACCTGCAGATTGCTGCAGCTATTGCCTCTTTTAAGGATGAGGCGTATTTTCAGCAAACCTGCACTCAGGTTATTGACAGTCGTGAACAGTTGGTAGAACAGCTACAACAGCTGGGTTTCGATGTTTTGCCATCGGCTGCCAATTTTGTCTTTGCCCGACACAGGGACAAATCAGCCAGTGCTATAGCAGGGGAATTGCGTGAGCAGGGTTTGATTGTGCGGCACTTTAACAAGCCACGAATTGATCAGTTTCTGCGAATTACTGTGGGAGCCCCGAAAGACAACCAGCTGTTGGTAGATAGCCTCGCGGCAATTCTTGGCGGCTAAGGCTGCCTAAAGTTGGCTATTTACTGGGGATTCACCGGGCGGGTGCCAGCAACTGCAGTGAGGGTGAAAGTCTCTATACCCCTGAGTATTTCAAGTTTGATCGACTGCCCCGGCATTACATCAGCAATCTGACTGGCGCTGCTGTGGCGATCTGTCACCGGGGTGCCATTGATACCAATAACTATATCTCCTGGTCTGATACCGATTTTCTGAGCTGGCCCTGCAGTAGATACACGATTGACCAGCAGCCCCCTGGTAGTGCTGGTATTAAAACGTCGCGCCAAATCCGGATTCAGCGGTGTTGCGTCCATTCCCAGCCAGCCGCGAATAACCCGACCATATTGAATAATATCATTGAGTACTTTTTGCGCCTCATTGACCGGAATGGCAAAGCTCATGCCGGCGGCGCCATTGCGATCAAGTTTTGCTGTATTGATGCCTAGCAGGTTGCCATAGACATCGACCAGCGCACCACCAGAATTACCCGGGTTGATATCGGCATCGGTCTGGATAAAGTTTTCAAAGGTATTTAGGCCCAGACCATTGCGTCCGGTGGCACTAATAATGCCCTGTGTTACAGCCTGACCCAAGCCATAGGGGTTGCCAATAGCCAGTACCACATCACCTATCTTTGCATCCATGGCATCACCGATGGAGATAGGCTGCAGTTGATCTACATCTATCTTGAGAATGGCCAAATCTGTGTCGGGGTCAGTACCGACTATCTTTGCCGGGACGTCGCGGCCATCATATAGCAGCACCACAATCTCATCGAAGTTAGCGACCACATGGTTGTTGGTCATGATAAAACCGTCATCGCGGACAATAATGCCCGAGCCTAATGAGCTTTGCAGACGTTGCTGCTGATAATTAAAGAAGCGCCGTATAAATGGGTCATTAAGTAGGGGGTGTTTGTTCTCCCGTCGCACTTTGCGGGTGTAAATATTGACTACTGAGGGCGCGGCGCGGCGCACTGCTGCGGCATAGGAGACAGGTCCCACCCAGTCTGATGAGGCGGTGTCGTCTGTTTGGGCAAGATTGTCGAAGTCAGTGCTGGTGCCGCGAAACTGAGGGAAGACCAGCATTAACAGGGCAGCAACAAACAATCCCGTTAGCACAGGCTTGCCAATATAATTAAAAATCCAGTCTATTTTTTGTCTATTCAGCACGGTAACGAACCTCTCAATGCCGTTGATTATGGCACATTGGAGAGGTTATTGCGTTTTTCACCGGCGGGTTACTTGCGCAGTAAATTGGATAGTTTGGGATTCGGAGACTTGGCTGGTCGATAGATAAGCAGTATATGGCCGATTGACTGCACCAGTTCTGCCTTAAAGTTCTGGCAGATTTTATCACTAACGGCTTTTTTGGCCTCGCGATCGCCTACCGCCAGTTTTACCTTGATAAGCTCATGGTCACTGAGCGCGCGCTCGAGCTCGGCAGATACATTGTCGGTCAAGCCTTTTGCGGCAATGGTTACCACTGGCTTGAGATCATGTCCCAATCGACGTAAATGTTTTTTATCTTCATTGGAACTTGTCATAATGGTCGGCCTAATTTCAAAGTTGGCCATTCTAGCGAAATCCTCAGCATGACGAAATCTAAAAATCGCAGTTGGATTAAACAACATGTTAAAGACCCCTATGTGATGCAGTCCCAAAGGGATGGCTATCGATCCCGTGCCAGCTATAAATTACTCGAAATAGTCGAAAAGCAGCGCTTGATCCGCTCTGGCATGACCGTCGTAGATTTAGGTTCTGCACCAGGCGGTTGGTCCCAAGTGGCAGCAAGTCTTGTGGGCCACGAGGGTCGGGTTCATGCGCTGGATATTCTGCCCATGGATCCGGTGGCAGGGGTGGATTTTATCCAAGGGGATTTTACCGAGGATGCCACCTTTGAGGAACTGCTCGCAGTTATCGGAAATAGGCCGGTCGACCTTGTAATTTCTGATATGGCCCCCAACTTAACAGGAGCGAAGTCCGTTGATCAGCCTGCTATGATGTATTTAGTTGAGCTGGCAATTGATTTGACCTGCAGAGTAATGAAGGTGGAAGGAGTGTTTATCGCCAAATTATTTCAGGGTGAAGGCTTTGATGAGTTTGTGCGTCACGTCAGAACTGTGTTTAATACTGTTAGTCTAAAGAAACCAGATGCATCCAGAGCCAAGTCCCGCGAGGTCTATCTGGTAGCCAAGGGCCTTAAGGGCCAATAGAGAGGAATAACTTTTGAACGATTTGGTTAAAAATTTAATTGTATGGGTGATCTTAGCCGCCATCTTAATGTCGGTGTTTAACAGCTTCACCCCACAGCCTGTAGACAACAGCCTGGGTTATTCCGAGTTTGTTATGGAAGTGCAGAATGACCGGGTGTCCAAGGTCTCTATCGATGGCCTGATTATTGAAGGCGAACGTCGTGACGGCAGTACATTCCGCACAGTGCGGCCCAATGTGCAGGATCCGGGTTTGATGGGCGATCTGATTAATCACAATGTCAATGTTATGGGCAAAGAGCCTGAGACTCCAAGTCTTATTTCTCAGCTATTGGTGGCAGCATTCCCGATACTGCTGATTCTGGCTATATTTGTGTTCTTCATGCGCCAGATGCAGGGTGGCGGTGGCGGCAAAGGTGGTCCCATGAGCTTTGGTAAAAGCAAAGCCAAGCTGCTGACCGGTGATCAGATTAATACGACGTTTTCAGATGTGGCTGGTGTGGATGAAGCCAAAGAGGATGTGGGCGAACTGGTTGAATTCCTTAGCGACCCGAGCAAATTCCAGCGTTTGGGTGGCCGTATCCCCAAGGGGGTTCTAATGGTTGGCCCTCCGGGAACAGGTAAAACCCTGTTGGCCAAGGCTATTGCCGGTGAAGCCAAGGTACCATTCTTCTCTATTTCTGGTTCCGACTTTGTAGAAATGTTTGTCGGTGTTGGCGCCTCCCGTGTGCGTGATATGTTTGAGCAGGCCAAAAAGCAGGCTCCCTGCATAATCTTTATCGACGAAATTGATGCTGTGGGTCGTCACCGTGGAGGTGGCTACGGCGGTGGCAATGATGAACGCGAACAGACATTAAACCAGTTGCTGGTTGAGATGGACGGCTTTGAGGGTACCGAAGGGGTGATTGTGATCGCTGCTACGAACAGACCAGATGTGCTGGATAAAGCATTGCTGCGTCCGGGCCGCTTTGATCGTCAGGTCTATGTGGGACTTCCGGATATTCGTGGCCGTGAGCAAATTCTTAAAGTACATGCGCGCAAAGTACCTTTAGATGAGTCAGTGGAGCTGGGTATTTTGGCTCGAGGAACCCCTGGGTTTTCCGGTGCCGACCTGGCCAATCTGGTCAATGAAGCCGCATTGTTCTCTGCCCGAGGCAATCGCCGTGTGGTTACCATGGAAGAGTTCGAGAAGGCGCGAGATAAAATTATGATGGGTGCTGAAAGGCGCTCTATGGTGATGTCAGAGAAAGAAAAGACCAACACAGCCTATCATGAAGCCGGTCATGCCATTATTGGCCGACTGGTGCCGGAGCATGATCCGGTGCACAAGGTGACGATTATTCCCCGTGGCCGAGCCCTGGGTGTGACTCAGTATCTGCCAGAGGAAGATCGCTATAGCATGAATCGCCGTCAGCTCAATAGTCAGCTGTGCAGCCTGTTTGGGGGGCGAATTGCCGAGGAGTTGGTGGGCGGTATTGATGGGGTTACTACTGGCGCCTCCAACGATATTGAGCGGGCCACACAGATGGCGCGCAACATGGTTACCAAATGGGGACTCAATGAAAAAATGGGTCCTATCCTTTACGGTGAAGACGAGTCTCAGGCGCCTGGCGGCGGCAATACTCATTACTCTGAGGACACCTCCAGAGAAATCGATCAGGAAGTGCGCAGTATTCTCAATGACGCCTACAGTACAGCGTCAAAATTACTGGAGGATAATCGCGATATTCTTGAAGCAATGAAAGATGCTCTGATGGAGTTTGAGACTATCGATGCTGATCAGGTCGATGACCTGATGAATCGACGCAAAGTGCGGCCTCCCCAGCAATGGGATGACCATGACTCTGACGACACCTCTGGTGGAGGCAACAGTACGTCAAAAGACTCTGTTGATGAGAGTCCAATTGGCGGTCCAGTCGAGGGTCTTTGATTTTTAACCTTAATTTTTATAGCAGACCTCGAAGCTCACAAGGCTTCGAGGTCTTTTTGTATCTATGACCTTATTAACCTGCGGCAGCAAAATTCTCGATCTGTCCCGCCCGGCGGTGATGGGTATCGTTAATATCACCCCTGACTCATTTTCCGATGGCGGTGACCTATACTCCTCTGGCAGCCTGGATCTGAGCAAGACAATGGCTGCGGTAGAGGCAATGCTGGCAGCAGGCGCAGATATTATTGATATTGGTGGCGAGTCCACAAGGCCTGGTGCTGTGCCGGTTACCACTGCCCAGGAGCTTGACCGGGTGATTCCGATCGTCAATGCGGTGAGCAGTGGTTTTGACTGTATTATCTCGGTGGATACCAGCACAGCTCAGGTTATTAGCGAAGCCGCAGCCGGCGGTGCCCATATCATTAATGATGTACGGGCATTGCAGCGGGAAGGTGCGTTAGCGGCCGCTGCTGCCAGTGGTTTGCCGGTCTGCCTGATGCATATGCAGAATCAACCCGACAGCATGCAGCTTAATCCTCAATATAAAGATGTCGTTGCCGAGGTGTTGGCGTTTTTACATCAGCGCAAACAACAGTGCATTGAGGCTGGCATTGCGGCAGATCAAATTGTGCTGGATCCAGGTTTTGGTTTTGGCAAGACTCTGGACCATAATCTGGCACTTTTTAATGGCCTGGACAGACTTGCAGAAGCAGGATATCCGGTGCTGGTGGGTGTCTCGCGCAAATCAATGATTGGTCAGCTGATTGACTCAGCAGTGGATAAAAGACTGATGGGAAGTGTTACCATGGCGCTTTTGGCTGCGCAGAAGATCAAGGCAGTTCAGGGCTCGTTAATATTGCGCGTCCATGATGTAAAAGAGACCGTGCAGGCGCTGCGTATCTGGCAACAGATCGAGAGTTTTGAGGACACAAAGTAAATTATGGCAAGAAAATATTTTGGCACAGATGGCATCCGCGGCAGAGTGGGTGAATATCCGGTTACCGCAGACTTTATGCTCAAGCTGGGTTGGGCAGCGGGCACTGTGCTGACCCGTGACACAGAAGGGAAAAAGCGCGTACTGATTGGCAAGGACACCAGAGTGTCTGGTTACATGTTTGAATCTGCCCTCGAAGCAGGCTTGATTGCTGCTGGTGTAGATGTTGATATGCTCGGGCCTATGCCGACTCCGGCTATTGCCTATTTAACCCGCACCTTCCGTGCTTCGGCTGGCATTGTTATCAGCGCTTCCCACAACCCGGTTGAAGATAACGGCATCAAATTTTTTGCTGCCGATGGTTATAAATTGCCAGATGACGTGGAGCTTGAAATTGAGGCTCTGATGGATAAGCCGCTGGTTACCAATGGCTCCTACAGCCTGGGTAAGGCCCGTCGTCTCAGCGATGCTACCGGACGCTACATTGAATTCTGTAAAGGCACTCTGCCTGCAGGCTATGATCTTAATGGCCTCAATATTGTTGTGGATTGCGCCCATGGCGCGACCTACCATGCTGGACCCAGAGTGTTTAAGGAATTGGGTGCCAGCGTTATTACCATGGGCAATACTCCCAATGGTTTTAATATCAATGATCAGTGCGGCTCCACCCATATGGACGGTTTGCAGGAGTCTGTAACTGAGGCCAAGGCTGATCTGGGTATTGCCTTTGATGGCGATGGTGACCGCGTCCTGTTTGTGGATGCCAATGGGGACATAGTCGACGGTGATGAGCTGATCTATATTATTGCCCAGCATCGCCGGGCGGCAGGTAACTGCGATGGTGTCGCTGGCACATTGATGAGCAACCTTGGGCTTGAGCTGGCCCTGAAGGAGTTGGGCATACCTTTTGAGCGCACCAAAGTAGGTGACCGCTATGTGGTTGAAGCCCTTAAGGCTAATGGCTGGGATCTGGGCGGTGAAGCTTCTGGCCATGTACTGTGCAGTGACCTCAATAGCACTGGTGATGGCATAGTTGCAGCGCTGCAGGTGATTCTGGCACTGTCGGAGAGCGGCCAGCCACTGCACCAGCTTAAGCAGGGCATGGTTAAGTTCCCCCAGACTATGATTAATGTTCGTCTGGCGAAAAAGGTCGATATCAGTGCTAACCAGGCGATTAATACTGCTGTTGCACAGGCCGAGCAAGAGTTGGATGGCCTTGGGCGAGTGCTGTTGCGACCCTCAGGCACCGAGCCATTAATACGAGTAATGGTTGAGGGTGAAGATCAGGTCTTGGTGGATAGATTGGTGGCAGATATCGCCAAAATCGTCCAACAGCAGGTTGGCTAGTGGTTTATCGGCTATAAAGGCCGCTTCCCAGTTGTATATTCACACCTAGTCGGGTAGCATTTGCGCCCGCTTGAGAAGCCCCTACCTTCCCCTCAGAAAAAGGAGCAGTTCGGATGGCTAAATCGCTGATAGCGGGCAATTGGAAAATGCATGGTACCGCTGCATCGGCAGGTGCCATTGCCGAGGAGTTGGCGAGGAATTGGAATAATCAAAACTCGGTAGAGATGATTGTTTTTCCGCCATTTGTCCACCTGACATCTGTGGCTGAGGCTGTCGGGCAAACTGATATTGCTGTAGGTGGACAAAACCTGTGCCAATTTGAGTCAGGTGCTTACACAGGCGAGGTTTCCGCGGCCATGTTGGCTGATCTGGGTTGCCAATATGTATTGGTTGGGCATTCAGAACGGCGGGCACTGTTTAACGAAAGCAGTGAAACAGTGGCAGAAAAATTTAAAGTTGCGCAGCAGGCAGGTTTAATACCGGTTCTCTGCGTTGGCGAGTCGCTGCAGCAGCGACAGCAGAAGCAAACGCTAGAAATAGTAGCGCAGCAAATCAGAGCGGTGACAAAGAGCGTTGCACTGCAAGATCTGTGTCGGGCAGTGATCGCTTATGAGCCAGTATGGGCCATAGGCACAGGTGAGACAGCAAGCCCCGAGCAGGCCCAGGAAGTGCATGGGGCTATTAGAACCCAGCTTGGAGACGCCGGGCGCGAAACAACGCTGCTCTACGGTGGCAGTGTCAACCCGAGCAATGCAGCAGAATTATTTGCCCAGCCAGATATTAATGGTGGTCTGGTGGGTGGAGCCTCATTAAAGGCAGATGACTTTTTAAATATTGCACAACAACTGATCGAGCAAGAGTAATGGAACAATTTATTTTAGTATTTCACTTTGTGGTTGCAGTGGCCCTGATTGGGTTGGTTTTGCTGCAGCAGGGTAAGGGCGCAGAAGCGGGGGCCTCATTTGGTTCCGGTGCTTCGCAAACAGTATTTGGCAGTGGCGGTGGCTGGAATTTCTTCAGCAAAATGACTGCTATTCTGGCCACAATCTTCTTTGTTACCAGTGTTAGTTTGGCTCTGGTTGCCAAAAACAGCACAGTTATCGATGAAACTCTGCTTCCGGAACTGGAGTCAATTTCCAATCAATTACAGGAAACTGATGTGCCTGTGCTGGAAACAACTGATGAACTTCCTTCCGGGGTTGGTTCTGACTTGCCAGAGTAAGTATTTTGAGAAATGCCCAAGTGGTGGAATTGGTAGACACGCTATCTTGAGGGGGTAGTGGCGAAAGC
>CAXAJC010000002.1:0-45498 GCA_963969005.1 uncultured Cellvibrionales bacterium
ACCCTTACCAAAACTCAAAAGCGTATATAGACCTAGTCACAAAGTTGCGGCAGATCTACCAAATATCACTGATTAAATTAATCAAAGAAGAGCAGCACCAGACCCATCAGGCCAATTTGCTAAAAGTTTTTCAGCGCATGCAAGAGCTTTGCACTGGCACCTGGCGCCAGGACCTGTGGCTAATCGCGGAGCAGGTGTGGGATCTGGTGGCAAGTCGCAAAATTGATTTTACCATAGCACTAAAAAAGCTATTTCGCGCTTTGGATACCCAATTAAAAATCACATTATCCGACGCCCGGGCCGAAACTCTGGCCCCAATTGATACAGCTCTCGTAAAAAACCTGCTGTACTACCTGATGGTGGTTAAACCTGAGACCGATCAGCAATGCAACTTATGGCAGCAGTATCAGCTGTTAGCGGCACTGCCTTCAGGAGTCATAGACCCAAAATCAAATCGTCTGACACCCAGCTATAACCCGGCAGTAGTTCGTTCGCTGGTCAGTGCTATTCAGGAAGAGCTAAATACGGTTCGCTCCGCTCTGGAACAATGCAGTCTTGAGGGTGGGCTGTCCTCTTACAGCACAAACATAATCAGCAGGTTGATAGTTTTCTGAGGATGATCGAAACCAAGACCGAATGGCCGACTCGCCATGGAAATCACGGCCAGCTGATCGAGACGGGTACTGTTACTCTGGTGTTCCCCCAATATGAGACCAGACTCTGCAAGTGGGGGCTGATACCGCGCTTCGACTCCCCATGGCAGGGCCAATATGCCCGCTCCCTCTATTGATTCACTGGCATTGGGATTGGCGCTTAAATATAATCACAATTCTGGATCCCGGTGGCAGGATTTGGGGGTTCAGGATCCCGCAGAATACACCGTACCAGCAATGCCAAGTGCAGAGGTTAAGCTGACTTTGTAGGCTCTGTAGAGCAATTGGCAGAAAGGATATGCATGGAAACGCATCAAAAGGAGGCATGGAGCCAATGAGTTTATTCTTCTTAGACAAACAGAAAGCAATTGAAAAAATTGATTGCCTGGCGGTTAACGTTGGTCAGTCCCAACTGTTGGTACCTATGCCCGCTGTGGCTGAAATTGTGCTTAATCAGGCCCCGATAACCAGTGACAAGCTGCCAGACTGGGTGGCGGGCTGGATCGAATGGCGCCATTTAAATATTCCCTTGATCGATTTTACTGCAGTGCAGCTCAACCGCGCCGCCACTGATTTTAATGCCAGCACCAGAATAATGGTGCTGAATAGTTTCTCCGAGGGCCACAGTCATAGATATTACGCCATTATGACCAATGGCTTCCCCTATACCATCAGTGTTGAGGCCAGTACTGATATGACTTCTCAGGGAGCCGAGGATCTGGGAAATTGTGTCAAAATAGATTTAGCTGTGCAGGGAGAGAATCTGTTGTTGCCGGACTTTCAAGCAATAGAGGGTTACCTCAAAAAGATTCCGCTTTATTTTTAAATATTGAGCCTGACCGTTTAAAAATGTGACCCGCAAGCCGAATATTGTGGTTTTGCTCAGCGATTGACAAGTGGTAGCCTTCGTCACTCATAATAAACAAAAATTTAGGGGCAGTAAGTATGAACGGCTTAATGATGGATTCCCATCTCACCATTACCTCAATCATGAACCATGCGGATCGCATTAATGGGACAAGTGAAATTGTCTCGGTTACCGGTGATAATCCTCATCACCGCTACACCTACAAGGATGCTTTCCGCAGAGTTCGTCAGATGGCAAATGCCCTGCAGCAGGTCGGTTTCAAGCCGGGTGATCGCATTGCCACGCTGGCCTGGAATGATTATCGCCACTTTGAGCTGTACTACGCCATCTCATGCTCCGGACAGGTGTGTCACACCATTAATCCGCGGCTATTTCCCGAGCAGATTAACTTTATTATCAACCATGCAGAAGATCAGTGGGTATTCACAGACCCAATGTTTGTGCCCCTGCTTGAAGCCCTAAAATCACAGCTTCCCTCAGTGCGCGGCTATGTGGTTATGACCAGCTCAGACCAGATGCCAGAGACCAGCCTCGACAATGTGCACTGCTACGAGACCTTTATTGAAGGCCAGCCAGACACATTTGACTGGCCGGACTTGGATGAAAAGACCGCCAGCTCAATGTGCTACACATCAGGTACAACAGGCAACCCCAAAGGCGTGCTGTACAGCCACCGCAGCACAGTGCTGCATTCGATTGTTGGCTCCATGCCTGATCTGATGAATCTGTCTGGTCGGGATGTGATTATGCCCATAGTGCCGATGTTTCACGTCAATGCCTGGGGTACAGCTTACAATGGGCCCATGACTGGCGCCAAGCTGGTATTCCCCGGGCCTAAAATGGCTGACGGCGAAACCCTGACTAATCTGATTAATTCAGAAAAAGTTAACTATTCTCTCGGTGTTCCCACGGTCTGGCTGGCGCTGGTTGGCTACCTCAATGAGACTGGCAGAACGATCGAAACCTTGAACTCCGTTGTTTGCGGTGGCTCTGCTTGCCCGCTGTCGCTGATGAAAGAAATGGAAAAGCATGGTGTCATGGTGCACATGGGTTGGGGCATGACCGAAATGAGCCCGCTGGGATCTTATAACCGTCCAATGAAGTGGATGGATGAGAGTGGTGAAGAAGAAAAGGATGCCGCAAGAGTTCGCGCGGGTCGTATGGTCTACGGTGTGCAGATGAAGATTGTCGATGGGGATCAAAATGAATTGCCCTGGGATGGAATTGCATCTGGCCTGTTAATGGTCAAAGGCCCGTGGGTCATCAGTGGCTATTACCGCCTCGATGAAAAACCGGCTCTTGATGAAGATGGCTGGTTTGATACCGGCGATATGGCTGCAATTGATGAATATGGCTATGTCACCATTACCGACCGGGTAAAAGATGTGATTAAGTCTGGGGGTGAATGGATTAGCTCGATCGATGTAGAAAACGCGGCCATGGCTCATCCGGATGTTCAGGAAGCGGCAGTGATTGGTGTTGCCGACCCCAAATGGACTGAGCGGCCTCTATTGATTGTGATTCCTGTTGCAGGGACAACCCCAGACAAAGATGCCATTTTGGCTTCTCTGGAGGGCAAAATTGCCAAGTGGTGGATTCCAGGGGACTGTGTCTTTGTCGACGAAATTCCTCACACAGCCACAGGTAAAATCAGTAAAAAAGATCTCCGCGACCAGTTTGCCGATTACAGCTATTAAAAAAACGGTTGTAGCAGAGTTTAGCCACAGGGTTTTATCGTGCTGTATATCACCACCAAAAAGAAAATGGCCACATCCAGTGGCCATTTTTTTGGCCCAGACAAAAGGTAAATAATTTGCACCCAAAAGGGTTCTCGCGCATCATTGCGGCTCAATTGATTTATGGTGTGTTATGACTGATTTTCTGATTGCCCCATCCATCCTTGCCGCCAACTTTGCTCGTCTGGGTGAAGAGGTCGATAACGTACTTGAGGCTGGTGCCGATATTGTTCACTTTGATGTAATGGACAACCATTATGTGCCCAATCTCACGATCGGTCCTATGGTGTGCAAAGCGCTTCGCGATCATGGAGTAACGGCACCTATTGATGTGCATCTGATGGTACAGCCTGTCGATGATTTAATCCGCATGTTTGCAGATGCCGGAGCCACCTATATTACGTTTCATCCAGAGGCATCAAACCATATTGACCGCTCACTGCAATTAGTGCGGGACCTGGGTTGTAAAGCCGGGTTGGTATTAAATCCGGGAACAGGTTTGGATGTTGCCCGCTGGGTAATGGACAAGATGGATATGCTGCTGTTGATGTCAGTAAATCCGGGTTTTGGTGGGCAGAAGTTTATTCCCTCAACATTGGACAAACTGCAGCAAGCACGAGAGCTGATTGATGACAGTGGTTATGATATTCGCCTCGAAGTGGATGGGGGTGTTGGGGTTAATAATATTGCCGAAGTAGCCGCAGCAGGTGCAGATACGTTTGTTGCCGGGTCGGCAATTTTTAACCAACCCGACTATGCTGAAGTCATCAGCAAAATGCGTGAGCAGCTCGCCTCAGCCGGCTAATTTACTGAAAACCGTAATTTGATTACAATAGCCGACTTGATGGCAGGAGATAGGCCTTGAGTACCATTAGTTTTTTACAGATTGATTATACCCAGCAGTGGTGGCGATGGCGCAGCTAGTGTCGCCTCAGTGCATTGTGCGTCTGTATAAATCAAACTGTTCAAGGAAACTATCATGACCTCGGAAGAATTTGCCAAGCTGGCAAGCCAAAATTTCAATCGTATTCCAGTCACTCGAGAAGTGCTGGCTGATCTCGAAACTCCCCTTAGTGTTTACTTAAAACTTGCTTATGGCGCCAACTCGTACATGTTTGAATCTGTGCAGGGGGGCGAGAAATGGGGCCGCTACTCATTGATTGGGTTGCAGACATCGACTCTGCTTAAGGTCTACGGCAACCGACTTGAAATTGTTCGCGATGGCAAGCCAATGGTTAACCGTACCACCAGCGATCCACTGGCTGAGGTTGAGCGGTTTCGCCAGCTTTTCAGTATGCCTGTTCTGCCGGATCTGCCCAGATTTACCGGCGGTCTGGTGGGTTATTTTGGCTATGACACAGTTCGGTTTGTAGAGCCACGACTGGCGAAAACTGCACCTGAGGATGATTTGGGTGCGCCGGATATTCTGCTGCTGGCCTCTGATGAAGTGGCTATTTTCGACAATCTGTCAGGCACTATTATGCTGGTTGTCCATGTGGATGCTGCACAGCCAGGTGCTCTGGATATGGCCGAGGCGCGGCTAGATGAACTGGAGGGCAAGCTGGCACAGCCGGCTCCAGAGTTACCGCCGATGAATATGCCAGGTGAAGGTATTGCAGAGGACGCCTTTGTATCCAGTTTTGGCCAGCAAGACTATATGGCTGCTGTGGACCGGGTCAAAGATTACGTATTGGCTGGTGACGCGATGCAGGTAGTGCCATCTCAGCGTCTCTCAGCGCCCTTTAATGCCGCACCGATCAACTTGTATCGGGCATTACGTCGACTCAACCCATCTCCATATATGTATTTTCTGGATTTGGACGGCATTCATATTGTCGGTTCATCCCCAGAGGTCTTGGCCCGCTTAGAAGATGGTCAGGTCACGGTTCGACCTATAGCAGGCACCAGACGTCGCGGCCAGAATGAAGAAGAGGATCAGGCTCTGGAGCTTGAGATGCTCGCTGACCCCAAAGAGATCGCAGAGCATTTGATGCTGATAGATCTGGGCCGCAATGATGTTGGCCGTATCAGTCAGACCGGCACTGTCGAAGTGACCGAGCAAATGGTCGTTGAGCGATATTCCCATGTGATGCATATCACGTCTAATGTGGTCGGTGAAGTGACTGCAGATATGGGGCCGCTGGAAGTACTCAAGGCTACATTGCCCGCAGGCACGTTGAGCGGCGCGCCAAAAATTCGCGCCATGGAAATTATTGACGAGCTCGAGCCAGTAAAACGCGGTATCTATGGCGGAGCAGTGGGCTACATTGGTTGGAATGGCAATATGGATACCGCTATCGCCATTCGCACTGCGGTGATTAAAGATGGCATGTTACATGTGCAGGCTGGTGCCGGCGTGGTGGCTGATTCCGTTCCCGAACTGGAGTGGGAAGAGACAATGAACAAGGCGCGGGCTTTGATGCGCGCGGCGGCAATGGTGTGTAAGGCACCGAGTGGAGAGTCCAAATGATATTAATGATCGATAACTATGACTCTTTTACCTATAACGTAGTGCAGTATCTGGCCGAATTAAATGCCGATGTTCAGGTTTACAGAAATGACGAAATTACTATCTCAGAGATCGAGCAGCTAGCGCCGCAAAAAATCGTTATATCTCCTGGTCCCTGCACCCCTAATGAAGCGGGTATCAGTATTGAGTGTATAAATACCTTTGCTGGCAGAATTCCAATTCTGGGTATCTGTTTGGGGCATCAAAGTATTGGCCAGGCCTTTGGCGGCAAGATCGTTCGCGCAAAACAGGTGATGCACGGTAAAACCTCCATGATGCACCACGATAATACCGGTGTGTTTAAAGGTTTGAGCAACCCCTTTGAAGCAACCAGATATCATTCATTAGTAATAGAGCAATCTTCCATGCCTGACTGCCTTGTGGTTAATGCCTGGACTCAGAATGAAGATGGTTCAATCGATGAGATTATGGGTGTGCGCCATAGCGACCTTGCGATCGAAGGCGTGCAGTTTCACCCAGAGTCCATTCTTACCCAGCATGGCCATGACCTGCTGCAAAATTTTCTGGAGTCTTAATCCATGGATATCAAAACAGCGTTAGACAATGTGGTGAATGGCCAGGATCTCAGTTCTGCTGAGATGCGTGATGTAATGCGCCAGATCATGACAGGCAATGCCGGTGATGCACAGATCGGTGCCTTTTTGGTGGCCCTTCGTATCAAAGGGGAAACCATTGATGAGATTGCTGGTGCTGTTGAAGTGATGCGTGAGCTGGCTACAGGGGTTCAGGTAGCAGGCGAACATCTGGTTGATATTGTTGGCACAGGGGGTGATGAATCCAATCTGTTTAACGTGTCTACAGCATCAACCTTTGTCGTGGCCGCAGCCGGTGGTCGAGTTGCCAAGCACGGCAATCGCTCTGTCAGCAGCAATAGCGGTGCGGCAGATTTGCTCGAAGCCGCAGGCGTTAACCTCAATCTCAGTCCTGCTCAGGTAGGCCTCTGTGTTGAGGAGCTGGGTGTTGGCTTTATGTTTGCACCAGCTCATCACAGTGCTATGAAACATGCTATTGGCCCGCGCAAAGAACTGGGCCTGCGGACCATTTTTAATATTCTTGGTCCCATGACCAACCCGGCTGGTGTGACTCGTCAGTTAATTGGCGTGTACAAAAAAGAGCTGTGCAAGCCCATGGCCGAAGTTTTGGGGCGTCTGGGTGCTGAGCATATTATGGTTGTGCATTCTGCCGATGGGCTCGATGAGATTAGCATCGCAGAGCAAACCTTTGTTGCAGAATACCGCGATGGCGGCGTCCGAGAATATATTATCAGCCCGGAAGACTATTTATCGCAGCGTCAAAGCCTTGAAGGTTTGGCGGTGGACAATGCCGAGCAGTCACTGGCGCTGATTGTTGATGCTCTGGGCAAAAGACAGTCTGCCAATGCCAGCAAAGCCGCAGAATTGATTGCGATTAACGCGGGCGCTGCGCTGTATGTGGCCGGTTGCGCCGCGGATTTGGGCCAGGGAGTTGCCATGGCCCAGGATGCTATTGGCTCCGGATTGGCAAAAGCGAAAATAAATGACCTGGCGACTTTTACTCAGGTTCAGCAAGACGGTTAAAACTTAAGAGATTCTTCCATGAGCTCAGATACGCCCACCATATTAAAGAAAATTCTTGCTCGTAAGCGTGAAGAAATTGCTGAGCGCAGCGCCATTGTGTCAGCCGAAGAGCTGCTGGTGCGAGCCGGTTCCGCATCGGCGCCCCGGGGTTTTGCTGCGGCCATGGCAGCCAAGATGGCCGCTGGTGAGTCTGCGGTGATTGCTGAAATTAAAAAGGCCTCACCAAGCAAAGGTGTTATTCGCGAAGACTTTGATCCAGCGTCCATTGCTGCAAGTTATGCAGCCGGGGGTGCTGCCTGTTTGTCAGTGCTGACTGATGTGGACTTTTTCCAGGGCGCAGATGAATATTTACAGGCGGCTCGGGCGGCATGTGATCTACCGGTAATTCGCAAAGATTTTATTATTGATAAATATCAGATCTATGAAGCTCGTGCCATGAGTGCAGACTGTATTCTGTTAATTGTGTCAGCGCTGTCTGAAGATCAGCTGCAACAGTTGCATGATGAAGCTCAATCTCTGGGCATGGATGTGCTGATAGAAGTGCATGACAAAGCAGAGTTGGAGATTGCTCTGAAATTAGACAACCCTATGGTGGGTATCAATAACCGCAATCTGCACAGTTTTGAAGTGTCCCTAGAAAATACCTACCAATTGCTGGAGCAGATTCCCGCGGGAAAAATTGTGATTACAGAGAGTGGCATTCACCAGAGGGATGATGTGGCTGCTATGCGCGACCGCAACGTCAATGCCTTTTTAGTAGGCGAGGCTTTTATGCGCAGCGATGAGCCAGGCCAGCGACTGCGAGAGATGTTTAGCTAAGAAGCTCAAACCTCACCTGGTACCAAACACCACCATGGTTTTTCCAGCTAAAGAAACCAGCCCCCGCTCTTCCAGATCTTTGAGTACCCGGCCCACCATTTCTCTGGAGCAGCCAACAATACGGCCGATTTCCTGGCGGGTAATTTTAATTTGCATCCCATCTGGGTGGGTCATGGCATCTGGTTCCCGGCACAGGTCGAGCAACGTGCGAGCCACGCGACCAGTTACATCAAGAAATGCCAGATCACTGACCTTGCGGGTGGTATCACGTAAACGCTGGGCGATCTGCTTGCTGATGGCAAACAGGAATTCCGGATGTTTGTGGCCCAGCTCAACAAATTTGCCGTAGCTGATTTCACCCAATTCACATTCGGTTTTAGTGCGAATCCAGGCGCTGCGATGCTTCTGGTCAAAAAGACCCATTTCACCGACAAAGTCTCCAGGGTTAAGGTAGGCGAGAATTATTTCTTTGCCGTCACTATCATCTTCAATGATGACGGTCACTGATCCTTTAATTATATAATAGAGGGTGTCCCCCTGATCTCCCGCGTAAATAATGGTGCTTTTAGCAGGGTAACGACGACGGTGGCAATGAGATAAGAACTCTTCAACATTGTCTATATGTGGGGTAAGAGGTGCAGGCGCCAATGTGTATCTCCTTCTATGGTTGTCCTAAGCCGCGAGTCGTTACCACTACATACAACAGTTATTTTCGACCCCTGTGACTAAATAGTAGTAAAAATATTTTGCCTGCGCAGGAAATTTCTGTGACGGGATATGCTAATCTTTGCGCCCTCCAAAATCAGCCATATAGGTAAAGGTGAGTCATGCAGGCAACAGTAAAATGGGTAGATGGTGTGATGTTTTTAGGTGAATCCGGCAGTGGTCATTCAGTGGTTATGGACGGATCGCCAGATCAGGGCGGCAGAAATATGGGGGTGCGCCCAATGGAAATGATTTTAGTGGGGCTTGGTGGCTGCGCTTCTTTCGATGTGATGAGTATGCTGCAGAAGGGCCGACAACAGGTCACTGATTGCAGAGCTGAAGTCGAAGCAGAGAGAGTCGATGCGGTGCCAGCAGTGTTTAGCAAGATACATCTTAAGTTTGTTGTGACTGGCGTTAATCTCAAGGAAGCGCAGATTAAACGGGCTGTCGAGCTGTCAGCAGAGAAATACTGTTCCGCCTCAATTATGCTCGAAGCTGCTGGTGTTGAGATTAGCCATAGTTATGTGATCAAAGCCGCCTAGTCTGGGGCTGGTGGTTAAATTTCAGACAAAAAAAAGGAGCCTTGGCAGGCTCCTAAAAAATCTTTGAATGAATTACAAAGAGGGGTTAGGGGTAAAACATGTGAGAACCTGCCTTGGCAACTTCTCTAAAACTGGTACCTCTGCGTACGAAGTGAATATTAAGAATCTGCCACCTATTAATCAAATGCATTATTTGCATCATAGTCATGCGCTTTGGTAATAGCTAAATTAATCCTGAAAAACAAACGGGCAAAAAAAACGGGACCTTGGCAGGTCCCGGTAAAAAAATCCTATAGCAAGGATTAAGAGGGGTAATACTTTCAAACTACGAATTTGGTAAATCTGTCAATAAAAACTCAGTGAATCTGTCGAGTTTTACTTCTCAGAAGCCTCGAGTCCTGGTGCTTCCAACTTGGCGAAACTATCTTTCGCAATTGCAGCACCCGCAAGGCCGGTAAAACCGATCATTAAATATACGAGTGTCATGTCTATCTCCTTAGGTAATGGTTAAGAGCCACTGCTCTATGGGTGACAATATAGAGATTCCTATGACATAATCCAAATGCATTGTTTGCATCAACAATATGCGTTTTGGTAATGGAGTTAATTTTAATGAATTTACAGAAACTTTCGCGGCTGGATCTCAACTTACTAGTTTCCCTTCAGGCCCTGCTCGAAGAGAAAAGTGTGACCCGTGCCGCCGAACGATTGTTTATTACCCAGCCGGCTATGAGCCGTGTGCTGCAGCGGCTCAGACATCAGCTGGATGATCCCTTATTTACCCGCACAGGCAATGAGCTTGTACCAACCCCCAAAGCTCGCGAGTTACAGACCCGACTGCCAAGGCTGCTGGATGGTATTTTAGAAATGGTCAGTGAGGGAGCGTTTGATCCTGCTACCTATGAGGGTGAGATCAGTATCGCTGTCCCTGAGTTTGTGGCTATTTCCCTGATCTCTGAATTAACCAAAGTCGTCACCGAGCATGCCCCAGGTGTGGTGTTGTCAATTTCCAGTGAGACTGATTCATCTGTGGAAGTTGAGCTGGCTGAGGGTGTGCTGGACTTTGCAATTGATATTGAGAAGACCATCACAGAAGACATCAGCATCAGAAGCCTGGCTATTTTTACACCCTCTATCTGGATGCGAGAAGACCACCCCCTGGCAGACAAAAGCCGGGTAACATTGGATGAAATTCTTGAATATCCCTTTGTGCAGTATTATCTGCTGATTGCCAAGCGTGTGAGTGCCCGCACTGATGCACGATTTGATCGGGTTCTCCGGGATATGGGCCGCAAGCGTAAAAAAGCGCTGGTTACTAACCAGCTAATGACCGCAGTAGAAACTGTATGTGGTACCGACTGTCTGATGGTAGCGGCAAAATATGGTCTTACCATGGAGCGCGAAATGTACCGCATTGTGCGCAAGCCCTATCCGGCAGACCTTCCTCACAAGGGCACTATTTCGCTGGTGTTATTGCAGCATAAACGCACCTCTGGCTCGGGCATCCATCGCTGGCTGTCAGACAAGATTGTGGGTTTGATTCAAGATTGGGAGAAAACTCTCGAGACTGAGAGCGGCAGAGCCGTCTAGGAAAAATAGTGCCAGTAGCTACAGCCGGTAACTGCTGCCGGTCATTGCAGCGGAAACCAGGGTCATAAGTTTTTTGACCGGAGCGGGAAACTGGTGGCCTCCGGCATCCAATGCTGATTGCGCATGGCGGGCTTCATCTTCCAACATCTGCTCAACAATAGCCCGGCTCTTTTGATCATTGCCAGGCAGCTCTTCAAGATGCAGCTGCAAATGAGCGCAGACCTGATCTTCAGTGGCCGCCACAAAGCCGAGGCTGAGTTTATCGCTGATTAATCCGGCTCCGGCGCCAATGCCAAAGGACATGGCATACCACAGCGGATTCAGTGCACTGGTGCGCCCGCCCAGCTCCTGAATGCGCTCTTCGCACCAGGCCAGATGGTCAATTTCTTCTGCGGCAGCATGTTCCATTTGCTCACCCACTTCGGGCAGCTTGGCAGTCAATGCCTGACCCTGATACAGCGCCTGAGCACAGACTTCACCAGCGTGATTGACCCGCATTAGGCCCAGGGCATGATGGCGCTCCTGATCAGACAGTTCAGATTCGCTGAGCTCGACCGCGGGGGATGCTCGCTGTGGTGCAGGGGCATTGCCCAGCACAGTACGCAAGCCCTGGTCGAACTGGGTTAGAATTTGATCAAGCCCTGAGAGCTGTCGATTTGCCATATTATCGGTCTGTGGATTCGTCAGTTATCATTGTAGCCGTTTGGGCAAAGTATTTCTTGCCGAGAATAATAGGTACGTAGGCAATGGCAAAAAAGCCCATGGCCAGTACTTCACAAACTAGGATATAAAATGGCCAGTCACCAAAATAATCTAATATGGAAGGATTGATGGGTTTTTCCATCATATAAAAATAATTGGCATCCAGAATCAGGTTCACCGGCACCAGCGCCAGTAAATATAAATTCAGCCAGACAAATGTTCTCACCATGCCTGTGGCCTGGGGGATAAGTTGGAAAGCCAGCAGATGGTGAATCACCAGAATCACCAGGCCTCCATGGACAATCCAGTATTTAAAGAAGCCATAGCTGGGGAAGCCAGCATAGAGGTCTGGTGTCAGCATTGCCTGAAATGTTCCGCACAGCACCAGAAAATAAATCACCTCAAAGCGTCTGAAGCTGGGCTGCCAAAACAGCAGCGGTGCCAGCAGGGCAAACAGGTTACAGATTGAGAGAGGTAGATCTACCTTATAGTTAAATAGGCCATTGGCGTTGTGAATCCAGGAGAAAACAACCACGGTAATCGATAGGAATATGGCAATTATTCTGCCCAGCCAAAGGTTTTGCACAGGACTGAGTTTTTGTCCCACCCGGATTGTAAGCGCCAACATCAGAACAAAGACGAGTAATGTCCACCAATGGGATGCACTAAAAGATGCAAAGGGAATATCAAAGCTAAAAAAGGGATGATCCATAGGAATCCTTATTATTGCCTTTATTTGGTCACCAGGGCTTTATTGGCTAACTGCTTTTTTCACGCTCAATAGCGCGCCATGCAATATCATCTCTGAGATATATGTCATTCCAATGAATCTCTGAGGCTAATTGATAGGCTTTTCGCTGAGCCTCGGAAACAGAGTCTCCCATAGCAGTGGCACAGAGTACCCGCCCACCGCTGGTGACAATAGCCTCCCCATCCTGCTTGGTGCCAGCATGAAATAACTTGGCTCCATTGACATCCTCTGCCGCAGAGCGCAGGCCATTAATAATATCACCGCCATTATAGGTCCCGGGGTAACCACCAGCAGCCAACACAACGCCCACTGCAGGCCTGGAGTCCCATTGAGCTTGCTGGGTGTCCAGATCACCGGACAGAGCAGCCAGACAATGGGCGACCAGATCGGACTGTAGGCGAAGTAAAATCGGCTGAGTCTCCGGGTCGCCAAAGCGGCAGTTATACTCAATAACCTTGGGGGTGCCATCGGCCATAATCATCAGGCCAGCATACAAAAAGCCTGTGTAATCATTACCTTCAATAGCCATGCCTTTCACAGTGGGGTAAATAACTTCGTCCATTGCCCGCTGGTAAATCGTCTTATCTACCACAGGCGCTGGGGAATAAGCACCCATGCCGCCTGTATTGGGGCCGGTATCACCATTGCCCGCGCGTTTGTGATCCTGGCTGGTGGCCATGGGCAGCACATTAACTCCGTCGACCATCACAATAAAGCTGGCTTCTTCACCATCGAGAAACTCTTCGATTACTACCCGGTGGCCTGCTTCCCCAAAGGCATTGCCCGCCAGCATATCCTTAACTGCAGCCTCAGCTTCAGCCATGGTCATGGCGACAATAACGCCTTTGCCTGCTGCTAGACCGTCGGCTTTAATCACAATAGGTGCACCCACTTTATGCAGGTAGGCCATGGCTTCATCTATGTCGGTAAAGTTGCCATAGGCGGCAGTTGGAATTTGATGACGTTCAAGAAAATCCTTGGTAAATGCTTTTGAACCCTCAAGCCGTGCGGCACCCTGAGATGGCCCAAAAATAGGCAGATCACGGGCCTGAAAATAATCAACGACACCATCTACCAAAGGTTGCTCTGGACCTACAATGGTCAGACCAACCTGATTGTCAGCGGCAAATTTCGCCAGACCCTGAAAGTCATTCACTTTCAGATCAAGGTTTTCAATATTGGATTCTATGGCTGTACCTGCATTGCCCGGGGCAACAAATACCTTTTCTACATCTGCACTTTGCGCCGCCTTCCAGGCCAGTGCATGTTCACGCCCACCAGAGCCAATAACCAGTACATTCATCAATCTTATTCCAGCTGTTATTTAAGGCGGGAATTGTAGCAGACTGTGGTACTGGCGTATTTACAGCAGAGGACAAAAACTGTTGTCTTATCCGTCGACAGACTGACCGTCAATATTAGTCCGCGACAATCTAAAGCAATCAGGTTACCGTACTCTGAACAACAATTTAAATAATAGGTCTGTCGCTATCTCTGTCCCCAATAACTCCAACAGCCCCACCATTGTCTGGTTTCGTCAGGATCTGCGTCTGGCTGACAATCCTGCGCTAACTGCCGCCTGCGAAAGAGGGGACATTGTTCCCGTCTATATTCTTGATGATAACAATGCTGGAGAATGGGCTATGGGTGGCGCCAGTCGCTGGTGGCTGCACCATGCACTTATAAGCCTCAACGAGTCTCTGTCAGGCAAGTTGAATATTTTTCAGGGTGATCCCCAACAGATTCTGGGCCAGTTGGCGCAGCAGACATCTGCAACCGCAGTGATGTGGAATCGCTGTTATGAGCCTTGGCGTATAGCCAGAGATCGCAATATAAAGCTCGCGCTTAAAGAGCTTGATATTCAGGTGGATAGTTTTAATGGTTCATTGCTGTGGGAACCCTGGCAGGTGCTTAAAAAAGATGAGACTCCCTACAAGGTTTTTACCCCCTATTATCGTCGCGGCTGTCTGTCCAAAATGCCTCCCAGACGACCATTGCCAATCCCTGCTAATTTGCAGGTAGTGCCATTAAGTAAGCACTCAGTTTCCGTGGATAGCCTGCAGCTTCTCCCTAGTATCCCCTGGGACACAGAAATGAAAGAAAGGTGGGATATCAGCGAGGAAGCGGCGCAAGATCGGTTGGATGAATTTGTACTTGCGGAACTTGAAGATTACCGCGAAGGGCGCAATTTCCCCAGCAAAGCCAATGTATCGCGGCTCTCAGCCTACCTGCATTTTGGTCAGATATCGAGCAATACTGCCTGGCACCGGGCCTCAGATGCGGCGGCATTGATCAATAATGAAGCTAGTGTAGATACTTTTTTAAGTGAGCTTGGCTGGCGAGAGTTTTCCCATTATCTGCTCTATCATTTTCCACAGCTGCCCAAAGACAACTTGCAGCAACGCTTTGATGTTTTTCCCTGGGCGCCGGATACGGCTGCGGAGTTAACTGCCTGGCAACAGGGACGCACCGGCTACCCTCTGGTTGATGCAGGTATGCGTGAACTCTACAACACTGGCTATATGCACAACCGTGTGCGCATGGTGGTGGGCTCATTTATGGTCAAGAATCTACTGATACATTGGCATCGCGGTGAGGAGTGGTTTTGGGACTGTTTAGTTGATGCTGACCTGGCGGCAAATAGTGCCAGCTGGCAGTGGATTGCTGGCTGCGGTGCTGATGCTGCACCGTTCTTTAGAATTTTTAACCCAATCACTCAGAGTGAGAAATTTGATAAGCAAGGTGATTATATCCGTCGCTATGTGCCAGAGCTGGCTCAGATGCCAGCCAAATACATTCATGCCCCCTGGCTGGCACCGGCAGAGATACTCTGTGCTGCCGGAGTTGAAATAGGCGTCGATTATCCGGCACCTATTGTCGATATTAAAGAGTCCAGAGAAAGAGCTCTTGCTGCCTTTAAACTAACTAAGCTGGATTCTCTTTAGTTAGATTTTTTATGGGGATGGACTTAATGCCTGAAATGCCTCATGCCTGTGAACACCATCGCCATGCCATGCTCATTGGCAGCAGCGATTACTTCATCGTCGCGCATTGACCCGCCGGGCTGGATAATACAACTTATGCCTGCAGCGCCTGCGTTATCTATACCGTCGCGGAAGGGGAAGAAAGCATCAGAGGCCATCACCGCCCCTTTGATTTCAAGCCCGGCATGCTCAGCTTTAATGCCAGCAATACGTGCGGAATTAATACGGCTCATCTGGCCAGCGCCCACGCCTATGGTTTGATTATTCCTGGCATAGATAATGGCGTTGGACTTGACCATCTTGGCGACTTTCCAGGCAAATAACATATCGGTCATTTCTGCCTCGGAAGGGGTGCGCTCAGATACAACTTTGAGGTCTTGCTCGGTAATCATGCCATTGTCACGATCCTGAATCAGCAGACCGCCATTCACGCGTTTGTAGTCGAAGTCCTGTGGACGTTCGCAGCCCCAGGCACCACATTCCAGCAGTCGAACATTCTTTTTTGCCGCAACCACTTCAACCGCATCCGCAGCGACAGAGGGGGCAATAATCACTTCAACAAATTGCTTTTCGCAGATTGCTGCGGCCGTTGCTGCATCCAGCTCCCGGTTAAAGGCGATAATGCCACCAAAGGCAGACTCTGGGTCTGTGGCGAAAGCCAACTCGTAGGCTGTGGCAATATCCACTGCAACAGAAACGCCACAGGGGTTAGCATGTTTAACAATGACACAGGCGGGCTGGTCAAATTGCTTAACGCATTCCAGCGCCGCATCTGTATCTGCAATATTGTTAAACGAAAGCTCTTTGCCCTGCAGCTGCTTGGCGGTTGCCACGCTTGCTTCCGTTGGGTTAGCTTCGGTGTAAAAGGCTGCTTTTTGGTGAGGGTTCTCGCCGTAGCGCATTTCCTGAGTTTTAAAATACTGCACATTGTAGGTGTCAGAGAAGTCGCGTTTTTCATTGGCTGTATTGCGTGCACCAAAGTGGTTGGCAATCATGCCGTCGTAGCCTGCGGTGTGTTCAAAGGCTTTAACCATCAGCTGATATCTGCTGTCATAATTAAGCTGGCCGTCATTGTTCCGCATTTCATCGATAACGGTTTTGTAGTCACTGGCATTGACCACAATGGCCACGTCTTTATGATTTTTTGCCGCGGAGCGAACCATGGTGGGGCCGCCAATATCAATATTCTCGATGGCTGTCGGCAGGTCGCAATTTGGATCTGCCACTGTGGCGGCGAAGGGATACAGGTTCACTACCACCATATCAATCGGCTTGATGCCATGTTCCGTCATCACCGCATCGTCCTGACCGCGACGCCCCAAAATACCGCCATGAACCTTGGGGTGTAATGTCTTTACTCGGCCGTCCATCATCTCGGGGAAACCGGTGTAATCAGACACCTCGGTAACCGCAATGGTATTTTCGCTGAGCAGGCGATAAGTGCCCCCCGTAGAGAGTAACTCTACACCTTGATCTGTCAGGGCGCGGGCAAAGTCGACAATGCCGGTCTTATCGGAAACACTAATCAGTGCGCGGGAGATTTTTCTTAGATCGCTCATGGAGTCCTCGGGTGCAGAAGATGATTACAGAAGGTTGTATTGCTTTAATTTTTTACGCAGAGTGCCGCGATTCAAGCCGAGTAGCTCAGCTGTTTTACTTTGATTTTGGCGTGTGTAGTTCATCGCTGCGCTTAGCAGGGGTGGTTCAACCTCGGTCATCACCAGATCGTAGAGGTCGCGTGTTTCCTGACCATCAAGATCGGCAAAATAACGCTGCATTGCCTCGGCGACACTGTAGCGCAGCGACTGACTGCTGTGGTTTTCACTGGGCGTTGATGGCGAGACCTGTTCCGCTGCTTGTAATTGGTTTTGTTCTGCAGAATTCATGCCGCTTGTTCCTGGTTGATAATATTAAGGAAAAACTGCTGGAGAAATTCCTGTTGATGAATGCGGGATTCGAGCTTATTAAAATGTTGGGTAAACTCTTTGCCTCCCGCAAGTTCGCTGCTGTACCAGCCAATATGCTTTCGCGAGATACGTACGCCACCTACTTCACCGTAAAAGTTGTGCAGGGCCTGGAGATGGCGGGCCATTATTGCTCCAACTTCCTCAATACCCGGTGGGGCTAGCAGCTCCCCCTTGTCGAGATAATGATTAATCTGGTTAAAAATCCACGGGTTGCCCTGGGCTCCGCGACCAATCATTACTGCGGCAGCGCCGGTATGCTCAAGCACGGCAACAGCTTTTTGCGGACCAGTGATATCGCCATTGGCGATCACCGGCATAGATACAGCATCGACTATTTCAGCGATGGTGTCGTATTCAACTTCCCCGACAAAGCGGCAGGCGCGAGTGCGGCCATGTACCGCAAGAGCAGCTATACCAGCTTGTTCGGCAATTTTGGCAATGGTTGCGCCGTTGCGATTCTGACGATCCCAACCGGTTCGTATTTTTAAGGTAACAGGCACGTCGACTGCGGCTACCACCGCCTGCAGAATATCGTCGACCAGCTGAGGATCTTGCAATAGGGCGGACCCGGCCGCACGTTTGCACACTTTTTTCGCCGGGCAGCCCATATTGATATCAATAATCTCTGCGCCCTGAGTCACGTTGAAGCGTGCGGCCTTCGCCATCATTTGCGGATCATAGCCGGCAATCTGCACGGATCTGGGAGCTGGCTCATTACCGAACTGAATGCGCAGCCGAGATTTTCTGGTATCCCAGGTGCTGGGATCTGCTGCGACCATTTCCGACACCACCAGCCCTGCGCCCATTTCCCGACAGAGTTGGCGAAACGGCAGATCCGTCACCCCAGCCATGGGAGCTAGAATGGTTTTGTGGTTAATTTTATAGGGTCCAATATTGAACAAGCGAATCCCGAGGCTTAGTGATACATCAAGCCGGCCATTCTACCCTTTGGGCACCTGATTAAAAAGTGATCAATTGAAAAAACTGGATTTTATATTTCTGTAGCTTGAATTGTTTGGTGCTTTGCTCTGGTCTTGTGCAAAAGCGTAAATATCCTGCTATGGAGGAGTTAACTTTAGTCAAGCAGCTCTCTCTAGTCTCTAGTCCAGCAGGGCCCTCTAGTCTAGTAGTACTATGGCGTAATTGGTTGCAGCAGGGCCAGGATCGGCCAGCTTCATCTCGATTTTGCTCCGTTGATCGGGCCTCATCAATTTATCCTGTGTCGGTAAATATAGCTGGTATTCAGCAGCGGGGATAATTAGTTGGGCTACGGGCAGCTGCTCTAGATCAGTAAACAGGATTTTAAGCCCGGGCAAGCGCTGGCTGAAGGCTGCACGATTAATCATCGTCAACTGCATGCTAATACTGCCTGGCAGCTGTGAGTCACTGAGCATAGCGAATTGTGTCACCTCGATCTCTCTGAGATCGCGGTACTCGGCAATGGTGCATTTGGCATGTTGGCACAGAGCTTCAACTGCAGAGCGATACTGGGGGTTTGAACTGAGCCGCGCACTGTTGACATAAACAAGCGCTGCGGCCAACAGCGAGAGGGCTAGTAGTAATTTGGCCACCGCGGGAACTTTGCTTGTGGTGTTTTCCGACTCAGGCAGGATCAATGCTTCATCCAGAGCAGAGTGGTTGGATGTATCGATATGATCGGTAACAGAATCTTCCAGTATCTGGTCAAGCATATCCGCAAACTTGCTATGATTTTCAGCGCTGCTGACCAGTTCGATATCCATTATTTCATGATCAATTACTTGATCTAGGCGGTCGTCCAATACATTAGTTAATTCTTCCTCAAGCTGATCAGTGGTTCCGCCCAGATCTTCGAACTGATCAAGCACATAGGGCAGATATTCAACATTGAGTGCTTCTGAGTTTGGCTGTTCAATATGTGCTTGAGCATTGAAGACCGCAAGGCAGGTGCCACAGCGTACCAGACCACCTGCAGCAGACAGCTGGCTGGGTTCGGCGCGAAATGCAATCTGGCATTCGGGGCAGCGGGTGACAATATCAGTCATCAATTTCCTGGAGCATATTTTTGCCGGTCAACTCTGCTAATCAGTTTAGCAGCATTGATCTACAGATTGAGGGTTAACCTCAGTGACAAGTTTTGCGCGCAGATAGTCTCGCCCAGTCACCTTCGATATCAGGACTATCGAATTCAAACTTGGGTAGGTAGGGAGCGGAAACATCCTCGATTTGAGATTGGAGAAGCCCGGAAAGGCATAGCAGGCCGCCGGTTCCTGTGAGGTTGCTAATATTGGGAGCCAATTCAATCAACGGTGCGGCGAGTATATTTGCCAGTATTACATCGGCGACAATACCCTCCGGAATAGCATCCGGCAGGCAGGTAATCAGACGTTGATCGGCAATGTTATTGCGTTGGGCATTGTCGCGGCTCGCGAGCAGCGCCTGGGGATCGTTGTCGATAGCGATAACTTTTTTGGCACCTAGCAGTAGGGCTGCTATGCCTAAAATGCCAGAACCGCAACCGTAATCAATAACGGTTGTACCAGCCAGATCCTGCCGATCGAGCCAGCGCAGACACAAATGAGTGGTAGGGTGGCTGCCGGTACCAAAAGCAAGTCCCGGATCCAGCATCAGGTTAATGCCATTTGGGTCTGGTACCTCAGTCCAACTGGGGCAAATCCACAGTCTGTCGCCGCATTTGTGCGGTTGAAAATATTTCTTCCATTCCTGAGACCAGTCTTTGTCTTCCAGCAGCTCCCAGCGCAGCTCTGAGCGCAGATTGGTTTGCAGCTGTGCGGTAATTTGATTTGTATCTACGGTGGCGGGGAACAGTGCTTTGACAATACATTGATCCCAGAGCGGCGTTTCACCAACTCCGGGCTCGAGAATAGGCTGATCTGCGGCATCTTCCAAGGATACTGACAAGGCTCCAACCTCTAGCATGGCATCTTCAATCAAGACGCTATGCTGGCGGGATACTTCAGTTTGCAGCTGGACCCATTGGGCTGACATCTGGTCTACAGGCCGAGCTTTTTCTCAAGATAGTGGATATTGACGCCACCTTTCTTGAACTCTGAATCTCTTACCAGATCCTCATGCAGCTCTATATTGGTTTTGATGCCATCAATAACCATCTCGTCCAGAGCATTGCGCATTCTCGACAGTGCCGAGTCACGATCACGACCGTAGGTAATAACTTTGCCGATCAGTGAATCGTAGTTAGGGGGAACGCTGTAGCCATTGTAGATATGGGAATCAACGCGCACGCCATTACCGCCGGGCGCATGATAGGCCTGAATGGTACCGGGCTGAGGTAGAAAGCTCACTGGGTCTTCGGCGTTGATACGGCACTCAAAGCTGTGACCGCGGAAAATAATATTTTCCTGCTTAAAGCTCAGAGGTCTGCCGCTGGCAATCAGCAGCTGCTCTTTAATAATGTCGACGCCAGTAATCATCTCAGACACTGGGTGCTCAACCTGGACTCTGGTATTCATTTCAATAAAGTAATAGTTGCCGTCTTCATAGAGGAACTCAAAGGTGCCAGCCCCTCGATAGTTGATATGAATGCAGGCATTAACGCAGCTTTCAAATACAGCCTGGCGTGCCTCTTCCGGAATCCCCGGAGCCGGGGCTTCCTCAATCACTTTTTGATGACGACGCTGCAATGAGCAGTCGCGATCACCGAGGTGGATGGCGCTGCCCTGACCGTCAGATAGCACCTGTACCTCAACATGCCTTGGGTTTTGCAAAAACTTTTCCATATACACCGTGCCATCGCCAAAGGCAGCTGCGGCCTCAGTTTTGGTAATGCTTACGGCATTTAGCAGGACCTGTTCATTTTCGACTACGCGCATACCACGGCCACCGCCACCGGCTGCGGCTTTAATAATGACCGGGTAGCCAATACGCAATGCGGTGGCTTTCAAGAATTCCGGGTCATCGGACAGGGGGCCATCTGAGCCGGGCACTGTGGGCACACCTGCGGCTTTCATGGTTTGAATGGCCGCGACCTTATCGCCCATGGTGCGAATAACCTCGGCGGTTGGACCTATAAAGGTGAAGCCGCTATTTTCGACCTGCTCGGCAAAGTCAGCGTTCTCGGCTAAAAAGCCATAGCCAGGGTGCACAGCTTCTGCGCCGGTAATTTCCATGGCACTGATAATGGCCGGCACATTTAAATAGCTCTGCGGAGAGGGGTTAGGGCCGATGCAGACTGCTTCATCAGCCAGTTTTACATGTTTTAACGCTACGTCGATCTTGGAGTGCACGGCAACGGTTTTAATATTTAACTCTTTGCAGGCGCGAAGGATTCGTAGGGCAATTTCACCGCGGTTGGCGATAAGCACTTTGTCGAGCATGATTCAGTTCCTGACAGGCTTTAAATAATGGTGAAAATAGGTTGATCAAACTCAACAGGCTCGCCATCTTCAACCAGCATAGCGCCAATGGTACCGGCCTTATCTGCTTCGATCTGGTTCATCATCTTCATGGCTTCGATAATGCACAAAACATCGCCTGGTGCTACGGCCTGACCTACAGTGACAAAGCTGGGTGAGCCAGGGGCAGGAGAGCTGTAGAAGCTGCCCACCATTGGTGAACGCACCACATGGCCGGCCAGTTCATCAGCTGCAGGTGCCGGCGCTTCTGCGACTGGCGCGGCCGGTGCAGCTACCTGAGCCGCAGGGGCGGGAGCAGGCGCTGGCGCAGGTGCCGCTGCATAGGCAACTGGACCTCCGCGACTGATGCGCACAGACTCCTCACCTTCTGTGATTTCTAATTCATTAATATTTGATTCTTCAAGCAGCTCTATAAGCTTCTTAACTTTACGAATATCCATTCTGGTCTCTCGGTCAATTCTAATTAATGGTCAAGCTCGCTCAGCACGGCGTGCAGAGCGAGATGGTAACTTTGCGCACCGAAGCCGCAGATTACGCCTTCAGCAACATCGGAAAAATAGGAATGGCGGCGAAACTCTTCTCTGGCGTGCACATTGGACAGATGCACTTCTACAAAGGGAATTTCTACTCCAAGCAGGGCATCGCGCAGTGCGACACTGGTGTGAGTAAAGGCGCCGGGGTTGATGATAATAAAGTTAACCCCTTCCTGCTTGGCATCGTGAATGCGTTGAATAAGTTCATATTCAGCATTGCTTTGCAGGGCGAGCAGATGATGACCGGCTGAGATTGCCGTATCCATTAGCTGCTGATTGATTTGTTCAAGACTGACACCACCGTAAATCTCAGGCTCTCTGGTGCCCAGCAGATTTAAATTGGGGCCGTGCAAAAGAAGTATGGTCGCCATAATGAATCTCAGTCGTGAACTGTTTGAGGCGCAGTCTGCACTAAAATAGACAGACTGTCCATAAAATGCGGGAAAATATCATTTTCGACGAAATTAGAGGAATTTAATGTTATTTTACTAGCATTTTCTTCGGGGTTTTCGATTTTTTGTGTTGGGTATTTGCGAGATAGTGGTTTTTCGAGGCCTAATCCCGACAGAACAGAACACAAATAACGAAGTTCAAGGAAAATAGGCCTAATTTCGGCAATTGTGTAGCTAAAAGCTGCCAACTATCTATTTGATACTGGTTAGCAGCTCTATTACTGTGGTTTCGAGCAAGATTTGCGGCAATATCTGGGCTTTTCCCTCTCCTTTTGGGAAGAGTAAATATAAAGGCACGCCGCTGCGTTGATACTGATTAAGCAGCTCTGTGATCTCTGGGTCACTGTCCGTCCAGTCTCCTTTGAGATAGGTAATATCTTTGGCAACAAGAGTTTGGTAGAACGTCGCTGAGCTCAGTGCAACCCGCTCATTGGCCAGGCAGGTGATGCACCAGTCCGCAGTAAGATTGATAAATACCGGCTTGCCTTCAGCTCGCAGTTGGCTGAGGCGCTCGGGGGAATAGGCTTCCCAGCGCTGTGGTTGATCGTTCGTTGACATGGCCAAACCGGGCAGAGCGATAGCAGCTGCCAGACAGGCCATGGCCAGGCATTTACTTGGGCTCAGCTTTTTCGGCTGATTTGCAGAGCCGAGTTTCCATAGCCAGATTGCCATGGCGATAAGCACCAGACCAATAACAACTATTGCAGCAACATCAATACTAGTCTGGCGACCGGCAACCCATAGCAACCAGACCGCAGTCAGATAGAGCGGGAAAGCCAAAAACTGCTTAAACGTATCCATCCACTGGCCGGGTCTTGGCAGTCGCTGGCTGAGGCCAGGAATCCAGGTCAGCAGAATAAAGGGCAGGGCCATGCCTAGTCCCAGAAAAGCAAAAACCAGCAGGGCAATGGCAGAGGGCTGAGATATGGCATAGCCCAGTGCCGGCCCCATAAAAGGTGCAGTACAGGGGCTGGCTACTGTGGTGGCCAGAACACCAGTCATAAAAGAGGATGTCAGGCTCTGCTCATTGACAGTGGAGGACTGGCCCACGGACATCAGTCCTGCGCCAATTTCCACATAGCCGGAAAATGCCAGACCCATAACAAAGAACAGATAGATCAGGCCAATAATAAAAGCCGGAGACTGCAGTTGGAAGCCCCAGCCAATAGCTTCCCCGGCAGAGCGCAGAAGTAACATGACCATGGCGATACCAACAAAGGTAGAAACCACACCTGCGGTGTAGGCCAGACCATGGATCTGCCTACTCTTGTCTGATTGATGACTTTGGGTGAAGCTCAGGGCTTTGATTGACAGCACCGGGAATACACAGGGCATCAGATTTAAAATCATGCCTCCAGCCAGAGCAAAAAGCAGTATCCAGGCCAGTGACATCTGTTCGGTAGATGGCTGATTGGCTGGGTTGCCTGTCCGAGCGGAAGCCGAAGGCTGGGTGCTGATATCGACGCTGCCCGAGGTCAGATCAATGGTCAGCCATTGTTTGTAGGGTGGATAACAGAGTCCAGCGTCGGCGCAGCCCTGGGATTCAATCTGGAGTTCGATCTGCTGCGCTGCAGTGCTAAACGGCAGGCTCACTATGGTGCTGTGATAATAAACTTCCAGTTCAGCCTCAAAATATTCGTCCCACTTTACCTTGCCGGCCTGAAATACTGGCTGCTGCAACTGGCTGCTGGGATCGACTGCATTAAATTTGAAGCGATCACGATAGAGATAGTAGCCGTCGGTAATGGTCCAGTTAAGTAATAATTGATTCTCCCCGACGGAGACTGCCAGCTGATAGGCTTGTTCCACAGGCAAAAATTCAGCACTGTTATCCTCGGCAAAAAAATCAGTGCCGCTGCTCTGCAGGCTCTTAGTGAGCGCAACCTGACCAATGGACGGCAGGCTAATTGCCAGGCAGGCCAGCAGCCACAGACTTTTCTTGAGCAGGGTATTCATAGTCATCCTTTGATCATAATTGTTCGTACTCTGTATATACGGCAAAGCATTGATTTAGACCGCTGACAGACACTTTACCATTTTGCCCTTTTAGAGGGCTAAAAATAACCCAGAAATCCGGTAATTATCTATGGCCGCATGCTATAGTTTGCCCGAGGGAATCTATGAAAAAATTTATCAGCTTAGCCGTAATTCTGGCCACCCAATTTGTTTTGCTGGAGCCAGTGCTGTCAGCCCAAGCCGAGGCAGCCCATAACTTGCATGTCAGCGGGGCTTATATCCGTACCATGCCTCCCGGCCGCACAACCACCGCGGGCTTCCTTACCATTACTAACCATGGCACTACAAACTGCAAGGTTATTAGTGCCAGTTCGCCCCTGTCCAATCGCATTGAGTTTCATGAGCATCTGCCCAGTGATGGCATGATGCGCATGAGACAAGTCGATGGTGGCATAGTTCTGCCAGCTGGAGAGACGGTGATTTTTAAACCTGGCGGGCTGCATATCATGTTATTTAATGTTGAGCAGGCCCTTGTTGGTGGAGACTCTGCGCAGTTCCAGCTCGATACAGATCATTGTGGTTCGGTAGAATTCAGCCCTGAAGTTCGCAGTCTGAAGGCCGCTCCCATGGCGAAGCATCATCATTAATGAAACTGTTTAACTGGCTAAAAGGGAAATGGAGCCGCTCATATACTGATATCAGCGAAACCATATCTGAGGATTATGTTGGTGAGCGAGCGCCAAAAGGTCTTCGCTACAGTCTGATTGCTTCCCTTTTTCTGGTGGTGGTTTTACTGCTGCTGGGCTGGCACTGGAGCGATGAGCCGGACCAGTTTGATGTGCGGCAAATTACCAATAGCAACAATGACCAGTCCGGGCAGCCAGTGATTGGTGCAGCCACTACTTCCACTTTAATTAAAGCCATTGATGTGGTCCTGCACAAGCGGGGAGGCTATCTGGCCAATGATATTTCTCCTCCGGGCCTGTGGTTGGACAATTTGCCCAGCTGGGAGTTTGGTGTCCTGGTTCAGGTTCGCGATCTCAGCAAAGCATTGCGAGAATCCTTTAGTCGCTCTCAGTCTCAGTCGACAGAGGACCGTGATCTGGCACTGGCCGAGCCCAGGTTTAATGTTGATCACAGAAGCTGGGCTGTGCCCTGGCCCGAGAGTGAGTATGCCGATGGGCGCAACTATCTGAACAGTTATCTGCAACGTCTTGGAGATGAGCAGGTCTATGATGCCCAGTTCTACGCCCGTGCCGACAATCTGCGCTATTGGTTGGGTACAGTTGAAACCCGCCTCGGCAGCTTATCCCAGCGACTCTCTGCCAGTGTTGGCCAGCGGCGCATTAATACAGACCTCGCCGGGGCTGCCGGGGCAGTGCAGTCCTCTGCGGCACCACAGGAGCTAGAGATAAAAACTCCCTGGCTGCAAATTGATAATGTGTTTTACGAAGCTCGCGGTACCTCCTGGGCTTTGCTACATTTTCTACAGGCAGTTGAAATTGATTTTGCCGATGTTCTGGCCAAGAAAAATGCTGTAGCCAGTGTCCGGCAGATTATTCGTGAACTGGAAATGACTCAGCAGCCAGTGCATGCTCCCATGATTGTTAATGGTGAAGGGTTTGGTGTGTTAGCTAATCACTCATTGGTTATGGCTTCTTATATCAGTCGCGCCAATGCGGCGATCATTGATTTGCGGGAGTTACTCTCCCAAGGTTAAACGCAGATGACAGACCTCTTGAACGCAGCTGGATTTGGTTCGGGAAGGGGCGCACAGCTGGCTGGTAGGCTGGGTCAATCGCTCAACAGAGAACTTACAAAAAACTGATGGCAGGCGGCTCTAAAGGCGGTGTCATGGTAGCTGAGCACAATTTTAAAGCGGAGCAAATTCAAACGGTGATGCCGACGGTCAATGAAGAAAACGGTATTGCTGTCACCCCAGTACAAGATGCACTGAGTCAGGCCAGCAATATTGAATCCAGTGAATACCTGCTACTTAAGGTGCGTGGTGGAGAATAAAACCCAGCATCAGCCGCTCAAAAAATTGGCGTCGACTATGTGTAGGGTTTTCAAATCCCGCGGACCAAGTCGCCAGATAAAGGTATTCCGATGATCTAGGCGATCTTTAGTCCGTTGTACTCCGATACATGTAGGCGCGGCCCATATTGTCCCACGACCGCACTGGCCGCCCGATTGGCAAAGGTTGCGGCATCCAGATAGCTCTGTCCCTGAGTGATGGCATACAGAAAGGCTCCGGCAAACATATCTCCGGCACCGTTGGTATCTACTGCAGTGACAGGCTGAGCCTGTGCATGCAGTGTATTAAAGCCATCAAAAATAACCGCGCCTTCACCGCCCATGGTAATGGAAAATTGTTTGGCGGTTTTTTGCATGATCTCAATGGCCATATCAATGTCGTCGGTATCACACCAGCTTAAGGCTTCTTGTTTATTGCAGAAAAGTAGATCTACACCTGGCCCCACCATATCTTTAAGGCCCTGTTTAAAATGCTCGACAATACCTGGGTCAGAAAGGCTGATGGCGACCTTGGTGTCATTTTCCTGGGCCAGTTCGCGGGCTTTAATCGCAGCCGCGCGACCGGTGTCACTGGTGACCAAATAGCCTTCAATATAAATATATTCAGATTCTGCAATTGCGCTGCCATTAATATCGTCGGGGGCCAGTTGCTCGCCTATACCGAGAAAGGTATTCATGGTTCGCTCCGCATCCGGGGTCACCATTACCAGGCATTTCCCAGTGATACCCTGTTCGAGTTCGGGCCCACCGCTGTGGTCGACTCCGTTATCAATCAGGTCTTGCAGATAGAATCGGCCATTGTCATCGTCGGCAACTTTGCAGGCCATATAGCCCTTGCCGCCGAACTGGGAAACAGAAATAACGGTGTTGGCTGCCGAGCCGCCGCAAGCGCGTTTGGATAATGTCAGATGATCTTGCATGTTATCGATTAGAAAGTGCTGCCGCTCCTCATCAACTAGGGTCATCAGCCCTTTTTCAATACCGAGGTTGTCAAGGTCTTCGTCCGCAACCTTTATCTCTGTATCGACAAGGGCATTGCCTAATCCGTAGACATGGTATTTTTTCATTATTCTATTGCTCTTGATTAACGTGTTCTTAATAAAACTGCTCTTATTAAGAGTGCTCCCAACTAAATTGCTCTCAGGATTTAGCCTTGTGAGTCACAATGCCCTGTTGCGTGGCCAGGAATAAAATATCCGCGGGCTTTACAGCAAACAGACCATTGGTGACTACGCCAGTGATCTGATTGATTTTTTCTTCCAATTCACAGGCCGAACCCATGGGGTAGAGGTGGTGAACATCAAGAATCAAATTGCCATTATCAGTCACTACATTTTCTCGCCACACGGGATCCCCTCCCAGCTTGACCAATTCCCTGGCCACATAGCTGCGGGCCATGGGAATAACCTCAACGGGCAGCGGGAATGTACCCAGATGATCGACCCACTTGCTTTCATCGGCGATACAGACAAATTCATTGGCAACGGCAGTAACAATTTTTTCGCGGGTCAGGGCAGCGCCGCCGCCCTTGATCAGTTGCAGTTGGTCATTAGCCTCGTCGGCACCATCTATATAAATGGTTACTTCAGATACAGCATTGAGTTCAAATACCTGAATGCCATGGCTGCGCAGACGCTCCGCTGAACCTTCAGAACTGGCAACAGTGGCGAGAAATTTGTGTTTGTGCTCGGCGATAAGATCAATAAAACAGTTGGCGGTGGAGCCGGTGCCAATGCCAACGATACTGTCCGCTTCGATTCGTTCTAATGTGTAATCTACAGCGGCCTGGGCAACTGCCTGTTTAAGTTGATTCTGATCCACCAATAACTCCAAAAGATTTGTGGTAAAAACGATGCCGGCAATTATAAGGCAATCATTGCATAAAGCAGTACTAAAACAAGCTATAGCTGCCCATTAGTGCTATGCCAGACTGGCGAAAATCCCTGGATCAAATTACTATTGCACCACTTTAGAGAAACTTTGAATAACGTTGGATATTTCATGCCGCAAAAGTATGTGGAAAAAATTCTTGATGCCCGCATCTATGATTTAGCGATAGAAACACCTGTAGATGCAGCACCTTTACTTTCCCAGCGCCTCAATAATGAAGTGCTGCTTAAACGTGAAGACCTGCAACCGGTGTTTTCGTTTAAGCTCCGCGGCGCCTACAATAAATTGCGCCACCTTTCGGCAGGACAGTTGTCTGCGGGAGTCATTGCGGCTTCAGCGGGAAATCATGCTCAGGGACTGGCACTGGCGGCAAAAAAAATGGGCGTCAAGGCCACTATTGTGATGCCAAAAACAACACCGCAGATCAAGGTCGACGCAGTCCGTGCACGGGGTGCCAAGGTGGTACTGGTGGGCGACAACTACGATGCTGCGGCTGCCCACGCCGATCAATTGATTGCCGAGCATGGCCTTACTTATATTCATCCATTTGATGACCCTGATGTGATTGCCGGGCAGGGTACTATTGGTATGGAAATTCTGCGCCAGGTGCAGGGTGACCTGGACGCGGTTTTTATTGCTGTCGGTGGCGGTGGCCTTTGTGCTGGTGTCGCTGCCTATATCAAGCATCTGCGTCCTGAGGTCAAAATTATTGCTGTGGAGTCGGACGATGCGGCCTGCCTCGATGCTGCTATGAAAGCGGGCCGTCGGGTTCGCCTCAAGCAGGTGGGTATCTTTGCCGATGGCACTGCTGTTGCCCAGATTGGCAAGGAGACCTTTAGAATTCTTAAGGGCCTCGTGGACGAGGTGATCACTGTTAGCACCGACGAGATCTGTGCTGCGATTAAAGATGTCTACAATGATACCCGCGCGATCTGCGAACCCTCTGGAGCGCTGGGTACTGCCGGGCTGAAAAAATATGTAGAGACCCATGGTGTTGAGGGGCAGACTTTGCTGGCTATTCAGTGTGGCGCTAATATAGATTTTGATCGCCTGCGTTATATTTCCGAGCGCACCGAGACTGGTGAGAAACGCGAGGCAGTGTTGGCGGTAACCATTGATGAGAAGCCTGGCAGTTTCCAGAAGTTTTGCACTGATCTGCGCAAGCGCAATATCTCGGAGTTTAATTATCGCTACAACGATGATCGGCAGGCACAGATTTTTGTCGGTATAAAAGTGGCCTCGGATGAGGATCGTCAGCAGCTGGTTAAAGAGTTGACTGACAAAGGCTATGCTGTATCTGATATGACCGATAATGAGATGGCAAAGTTACATATTCGCCATATGGTCGGTGGACATTCTCCCGACGTGGGAGAGGAGCGGGTTTTCCGTTTTGAATTCCCCGAGCGCCCGGGTGCGTTAATGAATTTTCTGGTTGAACTTGGGGGCCGTTTCAATATTTCCATGTTCCATTACCGCAACCATGGCTCTGCCTTTGGTAGAGTATTAGTCGGCCTGCAGGCGTCGGCCAAGGATGCTCGAGAGTTGAAAAAATTCCTCGACCACCTCGGCTATCACTACACAGATGAAACTAACAATGAGGCCTACCAGTTTTTTCTCGGTAGCAAATAGAATTGCTTACAGCAGGTCCGAAATTTTGCGGATCTGCAGCGCCTCAAAACCTGAGCCAGCCAGTGCATCAGAAATAACCACTACCTGATCGTCCGGAGCAAACTCGTCCCGCTGAATCATAATGGCTGCTGCTGCGGCCAGGGTTTTCTCTGAGTCATCACCAATCTCAATCTGATAGCTCAACACATTGCGGTTAATCACCAGTTGCCGCCTGGTGCTGCTGTTGTCGGTAAATGCACAGATTATTGATTCTGGATGGCAATTGGTGATGCGATTGGCCATACGCCCACGCCTGGTGGGAACAATAATAGCTCTGGCTGCAATTGAGGTGGCCAGATCTACCGCGGCTTTGGCAATCTGCTGTTTGTCATCTGGCAACTGCAGCTTGTCAGTAAAGCGCAGTCCCCGACTGCTCTCGGTAGAGCGGGCAATGCGGTCGAGTATCTCAACACATTTAACCGGGTATTTGCCCACGGTAGTTTCACCGGAGAGCATAATGGCATCTGCTTCTTCGTAGACCGCATTAGCCACATCTGTCACTTCGGCACGGGTTGGAATTGGATTTTCGATCATGGATTCCAGCATATGGGTTGCCACAATGACACGTTTCCCCATCTCGGCACAGGTGCGAATAATGCGCCGCTGAATGCGTGGCAGTACTTCAAAGGGAACCTCGACACCAAGATCGCCACGGGCAACCATCACGCCATCGGCAGCATCAATAATATCGACCATGTTGGTAATGCCTTCCTGATCTTCCAGTTTGGCGATAATTTTTATATCGTCAGACCTGTCCCCGAGCAGCTCCCGCAGCTGGTTGACATCAGCTGCCTGACGCACAAATGACAGGGCGATAAAATCGACGCCCTGCTGCATACCAAATTGAATGTCACGACGGTCTTTGTCAGTGATAGCGGGTAGGTTTACCCTGATGCCCGGCAGATTAACATGACGCTTGCTCTTGAGCAGACCGCCGTCGATAACCTTTACCTTCATCACCCGCTCTTGTTTGCTCAGCACTTCGAGATTAATCAGACCATTGTCCACGGTAATAATGTCGCCCATATCAACATCATGGATCAGGTCTTCATAATTAATATGGATTGATGAAGACTCAACATCCTCGGCACCGCGAGCAACGATAGAAATAATATCACCCTCATTGAGGTGCAGTTCGCCGACCATATCACCAGTGCGAATCTCCGGACCCTGGGTATCCAGTAAGATGGCTATAGGATGGTTGCGTGTGGCATTTAATTGGTGGATAGACTGAATGATTTTGGCATGGGAGCTATGGTCGCCATGGGACATATTTAGGCGCGCAACATTCATACCGGCATCGGCAAGCTTCTCCAGCATTTCAATGGATTCGGTGGCTGGGCCTATGGTGCAGATTATTTTTGTCTGGCGCATATTATCTCTTGGTCAGTAACTATTAAATGTAATGGTATATCCCAGCTCTGCTGAGATACCTGATTTATTTCCTGGACACTGTGGGCGAGGCCAACCAGTTTTGGCTGTCGTCTGTCGCCGCTGGCCATAAAGGCCAGGGTGCGGTCATAGTAGCCGCCGCCCATGCCCATGCGATTGCCCTGGCGATCAAATGCGACCAGTGGCATAAAAATAACATCCAGACTCCAGGGTGAGGCAATCCGGGTGCGGTTAAATTTGGGCTCTGGAATACCAAAGCGGTTGGGTACAAGCTCTGTATTGGCGCTGTACTGACCAAAGTAAAGGCGATTCTCCTTTAGTGGGTGCAGTATAGGTAAAAAGCAGTGCTTACCAGCTTTGAGTGCTATATCCGTCAATAAAGAGGGGTCTATTTCGCCATCATTGGCCAGATAGATACCAATGCGCCTAGCGCGCAGAAAAAAGCTTTCTCGACAGATAATTGAGGCTAGCTGGTCTGCGCAGAGTCGCTGCTGGTCCGCTGAGAGAGCCCGGCGGGCGGCACGAAGTTGCTGTCTGGTATCAGTGCTGGTCATGAATTCGAACCGATGTTTGTTAAATCCCAGAGTGCCGCTGCCAACGTGGCCTTGAACCGAAGAGTTCAAGGTGGCTATCCTCGCAACAAATCAGGCTTTCCGACGCACGGAAGTGCACAACATTGTTGACGGAGAACTGCCGGGTATAAATTATCGGCTCAGGGACTTCTTGACTGGCAAACACCCCAGGGAAGCCTAGTATACCAGAGGCGTAGAGGAAAAATCGTCTTCAGTTAGCAATTAATTCAGTTTAAAAGGGTGCATCAATTGGCTAAATCAGTCAGTACTGAGTCCAGCTTAGAGTCCATGGATTGCAGCAGGTTGGCCGCGCTGTTGTCTTGCTTGGCTGTTTCTTCACTGCGAATTAAATCATGAGCCAAATTGAGGGCAGCCATCACAGCAATTCGCTCGAGACCAATAATATGGGAACCGCGACGGATCTCTTCCATTTTTTCGTTGAGCAACTGGGCCGAGTACTCGAGAGCTTCGCGCTCCTCTGGCTGACAATTAACCTGATACTCTTTATCTAGAATGCGAATTTTTAGAGAAATAGTCGCCATAATAATTATTCGGCACTCAATGTGCGCAAGCGATTAATCATGGTTTCGATTTTTTTTCGCGCCATTTCATTTTTCTCGATTAATTCACCGCGCTCACCCAGAAGCCCAGCCTCCCGCTCACGCAGACTTTGATTTTCACGTTTAAGTTGTTGGCACAACTCAATCAGTCGATCTAGTTTTTCTTCAAACTTATCTGTTTCAGTCATTGCGCAGTTGCTGTCTTTTGGGGTTCGGAGGTGACCGCATAACTATAGGCATGTAACCCGGTCTGGTCAATTACAAGATTAGATGCAGCGCAGTAGCAAGGATGGTAGGATGCGGAATAATTCCAAGAGGTGATCCTGTGACCTTTGAACAACTCGAAGATCTGTTTTTTACACTGCAAATTCAAGCTAACCCATCCGGATTTCACGGCTTTCTATGTGGCCGTCTCAGCTGTGGTGCGGTGGATATGCAACAGTTGGTGGATGCGTCAAGCCAGTGGCTAGCAATGGCCGAAGAGCAGGCTGAGGCGGCAGAAAATTCCCTCGAGGACTTTTACCAGGAGTCATTGAGCAATCTGGAAGATATCAGTTTTCTATTCCAGCCATTGCTGCCCGATGATGAGTTGCCTCTGCCCGAGCGTTTGGTTGCAGTGGGCGACTGGTGCAGCAATTATATTTCTGGCCTCGGCGAGGGAATGGGCGCTGAGTTTGAAGTCTCAGTCGAGGGCAAAGAAGCGCTGGAAGATCTGGCGGCCATAGGACAGATTTCAACGGACTTTGAGTCCGATGATGATGGCGAGCGAGACTATGCAGAGTTGGTGGAATATATTCGTATTGCAGTGCAGTTGGTATTTTCTGACCTGCATCCGGAGTTAGATACACAGGCAGAACCCACTATTCATTAGCTCCTGACTGTATGGAAACTGCTAGATGATTTCACAGAAACAGTATGCATCCAGAAGGCGAGATCTGATGGCCATGATGCAAGGCAACAGTATTGCTGTGATTGCGGCTGCGCCAGAAAAAATTCGCTCCAAAGATACCCATTACCCCTATAAACAGTCCACTAATCTAAGCTATCTCTCCGGGTTTCCAGAACCCCAGTCAGTGATGCTGCTTATTCCCGGCCGTTCGCAGGGTGAAATGGTGTTTTTCTGTCGCGACAAAGATCCATTGCGGGAGACCTGGGATGGATACCGTCAGGGGCCCGCCGGTGCAGTTCAGAATTTTGGTGCCGACGATGCTTTTCCCATTGATGATATCGACGATATTCTGCCCGGCATGCTGGAGGGTCGGGATCGTGTTTATTATGGAATTGGCAAAGACGCCGAGTTTGATAAGCAATTAATGGAATGGGTCAATGGCGTGCGTGACAAGCGTGGCAGTGACGCCATGCCGCCGGGGGAGTTTGTTGATCTTGATCATCTGGTCAATGAGATGCGGCTGATTAAAAGTGCCGCCGAGATTAAACTGATGCGCAAAGCCGGGGAGATTTCCGCCAGAGCGCATCGACGGGCTATGCAGATGAGCCGTCCGGGGCTGTTTGAGTATCAGTTGCAGGCAGAGATTGAGCATGAGTTTATGCTGTCCGGCGCTACAGGGCCGGCCTACACAAGTATTGTTGGCGGTGGGAAAAACGGCTGTATTCTTCACTATATTGAGAACCGGGATAAATTGAGATCTGGCGATCTGGTGCTAATTGATGCTGGCTGTGAATATCAGGATTATGCCGCCGATATCAGCCGCACATTTCCCGTCAATGGCAAGTTCAGTTCCGAGCAGGCGGCCATCTACGATATTGTACTGGCCTCTCAGGTGGCGGCTATCGAGTTAATTGCCCCTGGCCTTGAATATAATTTGGCCAATGATGCCACGGTGCGCGTAATTACTCAGGGCCTGGTGGACTTAAAGATTCTTCAGGGTGATGTTGAAGACCTGATCGCCCGCGGTGCCCATCGAGACGTTTATATGCACAATGCTGGCCATTGGCTGGGTATGGATGTGCATGATGTGGGTGATTACAAAATCGATAATCATTGGCGTATCTACGAGCCGGGGATGGCATTGACGGTAGAGCCCGGTATTTATATTTCTCCGGACAATACCAATGTTGATGAAAAGTGGCGGGGCATTGCTGTTCGTATTGAAGACGATATGCTGGTGACTAAAACCGGGTGCGAGAGTTTGACCTCAGACGTGCCCAGTGCCCGGGACGAGATCGAACAGTTAATGGCGAGTTAGGTCGCCCGACACAAGAGACAATAATGACCAGAGCCGAAGCCGAAACCAATAGCAGCTACGATATTATTATCGTCGGCGGCGGTATGGTGGGTATCAGTCTGGCCTTGTTACTGGAGGCTCAGCATGACTGGAAAATATTATTGGTTGAGGCCCAGGAAATCGGTAACCCTGTGGATGGGGCATACAGTCCCAGCTTTGATGCCCGGTCCACGGCACTGTCCTGGAGCAGCCGGGAGATTTATCAGTCCATGGGGCTATGGTCATTGCTAGAGCCCCATGTCTCCAATATTGCCCAGATCCATGTCAGTGACCGCGGCCATATGGGTCTGACTCGCATTGATGCCCAGGAAGCTGATGTGGATGCTCTGGGCTATGTGGTTGAAAATCAGCGGCTTGGCGCCGCTCTGCTGGCTCAGTTGCAACAGACACAGATAGATCTGCGTGGCTCAACTGCAGTGACAGGAGTTAAAGCCCTGGGCTCTGGTATGCAGCTAACCTTTGTTGATGGGCAAACTGTCCATGCTGGTTTATTGGTGATTGCCGATGGCGCAGGTTCCAGTACCGCAGAGAAACTAGGCATTCACAGTGACAGCACCGCTTATAACCAGTCCGGCATTATTGCCAATATTAGGCTTGCCCAACCCCACGGTGATGTGGCCTATGAGCGGTTTACTGAACATGGCCCTCTGGCCCTGTTGCCGCTGACTAACTTTCAGGGCCGACCGCGCAGCGCACTGGTCTGGACGCAGCCTCAGGATCAGGCCGAGGCCTTGATGGCTGCAGATGATGAGATATTTCTGGCCAGACTACAGAAACAGTTTGGCTACCGCCTAGGCCGGTTTGAAGCTGTGGGAGAGCGGGTCAGCTATCCATTGGCGCTGACCAGGTCCAGTGAACAGGTGCGTCGCCATTTGGTGGTGATGGGCAATGCTGCCCACAGTCTACACCCGGTGGCAGGGCAGGGTTTTAATCTGTCGCTGCGAGATGCAGCTACCCTATCTAAGGTATTGGCCGAGAGCCCCGACGCTATTGGTGATCTTGCAACCCTGCAACATTATTATCAAAAACAATCTGCCGATCAGCGCAACACAGTACTGTTTAGCGATAGCCTGCCGAAGGTTTTTGGTCTGTCATCTTCACTGGCCACTGTTGGGCGCAACTCGGGGTTGCTGGCCATGGATTTAATCCCCGCTCTGCGCGGTCGCTTCGCGCGCTTTGGTATGGGGCTGGCAGCATCGGGGGCGAGCAATGGCTAACCGATCCCAGGATCATTACGATGTTATTATCGTTGGCGCAGGCATGGTTGGAGCGGCTGCTGCCTGTTTTCTCGCTCAGGCCAATCCGCAGTTGTCTATAGCTCTGGTCGAGGCCCGGGTTGCGGCACCTTTCGATAAGAGTCAGTTTGATCCTCGTGTGGCGGCCATTACCGAGAAGTCGCGACAGCTATTTGAGCGAGTTGGAATCTGGCAGTCTGTTGTGGAAAAGCGGGTAACTCCTTACTTGCGTATGGATGTGTGGGATGCCGAGGGCACCGGCCGAATTGAGTTTGACTGCGAGGATATTCATCAGCCTAATCTGGGTCATATTGTCGAAAACTCGGCACTGGTGGATAGTCTGCTAGCGGAGGTCGCCCGGCTCGCCAATATAGATTTCTACTGCCCGGTAAGTATCGCTGACTATCAGATGGACAGCGACAATGTGATTGTCGAACTGGAAGACGGACGCCAACTGATGGCCAAATTGCTAATTGCCGCTGATGGTTCCAATTCAAATATCCGCCAGCATTTTCAGTTTGCTACCAGAGAATGGGACTATGGCCACAGCGCTATAGTCACCACCATTGCAACTGAGCAGCCCCATCAGCAGACAGCGCGACAGAGATTTATGCCCACAGGGCCTCTGGCATTTTTGCCCCTGATCAAGGCTGAGGATACGCACCATTGCTCCATTGTCTGGTCCCAGGAAACTGAAGTGGCAGAGGGCTTAATGGTCTTGGACGACAGGCAATTCTGTGCTCAGCTGTCTCTGGCCAGCGAGCAATGTCTGGGGCAGGTTGTAGGGGTTGAAGAACGCTATGCCATTCCTCTTCGCCAGCGGCATGCCACTGATTATGTAGCCCATCGAGTAGCGCTGGTCGGTGATGCTGCCCACAGCATTCATCCGCTGGCTGGTCAGGGTGTCAATTTGGGTTTTGCTGATATTGAGGTATTGGTCGAGGAGATTTGCCGAGCCGCTACCCGCGGTGTGGATGTAGGCGATATGGCGACATTGGGCCGTTATCAACGCCGCCGCAAGCCGGAAAATTTGGCCACCATGGCAGCGATGGAAGGCTTTAAAAGACTGTTTGCTGCAGACCAGTTACCGTTAAGAATGTTGCGCAATCTAGGTATGTCACAGTTAAACCGGCACAGTCTGGCTAAGAATGAAATTATTAAACGGGCCATGGGAATCTAGCCTGCAAGGCTAAAAAGAATTATTACTCGTTATCCTGTGCAAGGCGCTCCTGACGCTTTTGCTCTTCCACCAGCACTGCTTTGATTTCTTCAAGTACTCCGTCGACATCCGAAGCCTGCTCCGATTCTGCAAAGTTACCAGATAGCTCCACACCAGGTTTGAGTGCGCCATCTTCATACAGGGCCCAGATTTCTTTGCCATATTGGGAGCTTAATAACTCTGGCGCAAACTGCCCATAATAATGGGTCATATTGTCCACATCCCGGTACAGCATGGATTCAGCATGATTGTTGGCCGATGCATCTACTGCCTGGGGAAGATCGATAATCACCGGCCCATAATCATTGACCAGAACATTGAATTCGGAAAGGTCGCCATGAACAATACCAGCACAGAGCATAAGCACCACATAGTCCATCATCAGGGCGTGGTCCTCTAATGCCTGTTCGGCACTCATGGCAACGTCTCCCAGTCGCGGTGCTACATCGCCACTCTCATCAGTGACCAGTTCCATCAGCAGCACACCATCAAAACAGCCATAGGGCTTCGGCACTCTAACCCCAGCATTGGCCAGCAGGTAGAGTGCATCTACCTCAGCGTTTTGCCAGGTTTCCTCCTGCTGCTTGCGGCCATATTTGGAATTTTTTTCCATGGCTCGGGCACGGCGGCTATTGCGTACTTTGCGGCCCTCTTGGTACTGGGTGGCTTTTTTGAAACTGCGTTTTGCTGCCTCTTTATAGACTTTGGCGCAGCGTATCTCCGAGCCACAGCGCACTGTGTAGACTGTGGCTTCTTTGCCACTCATCAATTGGCCAATCACCCCATCGATTAAGCCGTCCTCAATCAGAGGCTGCAATCGCTTTGGGGCTTTCATTGGCTTAGAGCCACTAGCTTAAAGGAGCCGTTGTTGGCCACAATATCTACCTGCGCAAAGTGCTGTTTGGCTTTGTATTCAAGGGGGATAAATGTATTGACCACAAACAGAGCATGCCCAGCGGTGGCTAGCAGTCGTTTGCTGGCCTGGAGAAATCTCACACCAAGATCGTCATCCATGGCAAAGCCCTGATGGAATGGTGGATTACACAGAATGGTATCGAAGCGCTGCTCCAGTTGATCACCGACATTGGCGGCAATCACCTGATACTCGACATTGAGCAGTTTAAGAAAATTATTTTCAGCGGTCATTAGTGCAGCGGCATTGTTATCAGTGCCGCTGATATGGGAAAACCCATACTGACTTGCCTCGCAGGAAAGATAGCCATAGCCACAGCCGAGATCCAGCAATGATGTTGGCGCTGTCTGGTAGCGATCCAAAAATTGGGGTAGATGATCGATCAGAAAGGCACTGCCGCGATCGATCTTGTCCCAGCCAAAGATACCAGGCTTGCTGAGGTATTCTGTTTGGCTGTGATGCCGGGCTTTAATGGGCCGAATCTGAGTATAGTTTTTATCGTCCAGCGGAGTGGTGTCTGTGCTGTGCAGCTTGATCGAGGCCAGGTAGCAGATCCCATACTTTGCAGCAGTACTGCTGTCGCCAAAGCGCTTGCAGGCTTGCTTGGTATAGGTTTTTACGCCCTCTTTTTTCTCACCACTAAGCCATAGATCGGCGCCGGGCTTTAATAGTTGGGCCGCTTGATTGATCACATAATGGCTGTTGGCCCGCTCTTTGGATACGCGGAAAAGCACTGCGTCAAAGCTGTGTTGGGCGAGAGTAGAAAAATCAAAATCACTAAACTTGCTGTCTATGCCGGCTGCCTCAGCTGCCGCAGCGATATCAAAGCGGTTACTGATAAGAACAAGTTGGCCATTGGCGTTGTTTTTGATCCCGGACCAATGGGCCTGAGACCAGTTTTCGTCAGCGACCAGTAGAGTATTTCCGGCTAGATCAGGCAGTTTCTGCAGCAGCAAACCGACGCTTTTATCCAGACCTGGAGAATCGCTCATAAAATTGAGGCGACTTCGAGATTGGTCAGGGGGCGGTAGTCGCCGGGCTCAAGTTCTGTATCCAAAACAATATCCCCAACCTGGAAGCGGTGCAGACTGACCACATGATTGCCCAGCGCGGCAAACATGCGTTTGACCTGATGGTATTTACCCTCGGCAATGCGCAGGGTGAGATGATAATCGTCAATCTGCTCCATGCTGGCGGGCAGGCAGCGATGTTTTTCCCCATCGAGCAAAACACCTGCAGCGAGGTTGCTCTGATAGTCTTCCCCAATAGGTTCGGCCAGACCGACGGCATAAATTTTGGCGCAGTCCGAGCGCGGAGAAGTCAGCCGGTGATTCCATTTTCCATCATCGGTAATCAGCAAAAGGCCAGTGGTATCTATATCCAGGCGTCCCGCAATCTGCAGTTCATCACTGCGGTGTTCATACATCAAGCCTATTGCGGTGGGATTGTTGAGATCTTTAGTCACAGACACGACGCCAGCTGGTTTATTCATCATAAAGTAGCGGCTCTGGGCCCGATTGATTGCCGAGCCTTCAATGGCCACTATTTCGTCAGCAGTGATTTTCCGGGCGGGATTGTTGGCAATAACATCATCAATGGTGACAACTGCATTCTTGATCAGACGCTTGGCATCGGTCCGCGAAAGATCCGTGGCATTGCTGATATATTTATCCAGGCGCAAGGTTATCTGTTGTCCGAATTGGCCAACAACTGTGCAGCTTCTTTGGCAAAGTAAGTCAGAATGCCATCGGCACCGGCCCGTTTAAAAGCCAGTAGGGATTCCAAAATAACCTGCTGACGGTTGAGCCAACCATTGTCGAAGGCGGCGCAGTGCATGGCATATTCACCACTGACCTGATACACAAAGGTAGGTGCTTTTAGTTCTTCTTTTACGCGGCGCACCACATCCAGATAGGGCATGCCTGGTTTTACCATAATCATATCCGCGCCTTCATCCAGATCGAGAGAGCATTCATGCAGTGCCTCATCGGAATTAGCTGGATCCATCTGATAGGTCTTTTTATCGCCGCCTTTTATATTGCCGGCTGAGCCCACCGCGTCTCTAAACGGGCCATAGTAGCTGGAGGCATATTTGGCAGAGTAAGCCATAATTTGCGTATTAACGAAGCCCTCATCTTCAAGCTCTTCGCGGATATCACCAATGCGACCATCCATCATATCTGAGGGCGCGACAATATCAGCACCTGCAGCGGCATGAGATAGAGCCTGTTTTATCAGAATTTCGTTGGTAATATCATTGAGAACATAGCCAGTTTCTTTATCAATGATGCCGTCCTGCCCATGACTGGTAAATGGATCCAGAGCCACATCCGTTATCACTCCTAGTTCTGGAACCGCCTGCTTAATAGCCCGCACTGCCCGCTGGGCCAAACCCTCAGGGTTGTAGGCTTCCTCTGCCAGCAGCGATTTCCTATCCTGAGCAACCACCGGGAACAGAGCAATGGCTGGAATGCCCAAGGCTGCAATTTCTTTGGCCTCGGCGACCAGTAAATCAATCGATAGTCGGTTGATGCCGGGCATGGAGGCGACGGCTTCAGATTGCTGGATTCCTTCAATAACAAAGGCGGGCAAGATGAGATCCTTGGCGGACAGACTTGTCTCACTGGTGAGACGGCGTGAAAAGTCATGGGCGCGACCACGGCGCATGCGCGTGTATGGATAGGGGCCGCGATTACTTTTAAAACTCATGCTATCTCCCAGCGAGCAGTATTAATTCAGCATTTGATTGCCCGGGATTATAATACGAAAACATTGGCCGCAGGTTTATATCCTTGAAAAGACTCTCTCCGCAGCATTGAGAGTATCTTCGATATCCTGATCTGTATGTGCCGCCGACATAAAACCAGCCTCATAGGAGGCTGGTGCAAGATAGATACCTTCTTCAAGCATGCCATGGAAAAATTTGGCAAAACGTTCGGTATCGCACTCCATAACCTGATCGTAGTTAATGATCTTTTCTTCGGTGGAAAAGAAAACTCCCCACATGGTGCCCACATGGTTGCTGGTCATTGGTATACCTGCAGCCTTTGCTCGCTCAACCAACCCCTTGACCAATCTGTCTGTGCGTTCAATTACCGGCGCCAGAAAACCAGGTTGTGAGATTAGTTCTAGGGTTGCAAGGCCTGCCGCCATAGCGACGGGATTGCCGGACAGAGTACCGGCCTGATAGACAGGGCCCAATGGTGCAATTTGTTGCATGATTTCTTGTTTGCCACCAAATGCGCCAACCGGCATGCCGCCGCCAATTACCTTGCCCAGACAGATAAGATCGGCATCAATACCATAATGACCAATAGCGCCCTGTTGGCTAATACGAAATCCGGTCATCACTTCATCAATAATCAGCAGGGCACCGCTGGTCGTGCAGCACTCGCGCAAGGCTTCGAGAAACCCGGGAATAGGCGGTACACAGTTCATATTGCCAACCACGGGTTCAACAATAATGCAGGCAACCTGATCGCCGATTTCGGCAAAGGCCTGCTTGACCTGCTCGATATTATTGTAGGAAAGAGTGACGGTGTGATCAGCAAGGCAATCGGGGACACCAGGGGAGCTAGGTACACCCAGAGTTAATGCCCCGGAACCTGCTTTCACCAGCAAGGAGTCGGAATGGCCGTGATAACAGCCTTCGAATTTGATAATTTTATCTCGACCTGTATAGCCGCGAGCAAGACGGATCGCACTCATGGTAGCTTCGGTGCCAGAGTTGACCATGCGAATCATTTCCATACCAGGCACAATCGAGCAGATTTTGTCGGCCAGTTTAATCTCTAATTCGGTGGGGGTGCCAAAGGTCATGGCTTTTTCCAACTGTGTGCGAATTGCCGCCAACACCTCTTCATGGCCATGGCCCAGCAGCATGGGCCCCCAGGACAGCACATAATCAATGTAGCGTTTACCATCTGCATCGAACATATAAGCGCCGCTGGCGCGATCAAAAAATACAGGGGTGCCACCCACGGCGCGAAAGGCGCGGACCGGGGAATTAACACCACCGGGAATATGCTGTTTTGCAGCCTCGAAAAGCTGTTGCGAGCGCGGATTTTTAGTTGCTGCTGGATCGGACATTAAAAGTTTCCTGACAAGTAAACGAATATTGCTGAATTGGTGCATTGCATTATCCTTAATTAACAGAGCGGAAGCTATTTAAGCTAACGAGTAATAAGGATGTATGGCGCTATTACGGATATTCAGCAGGTTTTGCAGTTTTAGTTTGGTCTGACAGTTGGGCCTGAGACCCCCTCTAAGCAGGCTGGGGTTTAGTGGAGCAAACAGCCGGAAATAGATCTGGAGTTACGGCAAAAATTTGCAGATGGATTGCAGGCGCTGGTTCGCGGTGAGCACAGTGATTGGCTGCAAACAGCGAAGGGCGGGCTAGCTGTTATCATTGTGCTCGATCAATTCTCAAGAAATATCTATCGCGATACGCCACAGGTATTTGCTCAGGATAACCAGGCACTGGCCTAGTGTCTGGAAGGACTTGATAAACAGCAGGACTTGCAGTTTGAGCCGTTCGAGTGAGTTTTTATCTGCCTCTGGAACATGCAGAGGATATAGAGATGCAAGATTTATCATACCGCCAGTCTTTTGACTTGCTGGACGATCATATTAAGTATCAGATGACTCCCAGGTGACGTTAGTCACGAGGGGTTCTATCGTTTTGCCGAGCGCCATCCCGATGTGATTCAAAAGTTTGGCCGCTTTCCCCATTGCAATAAAATTCTTGGACGGACCAGTAGCGAGCAGGAACAGGAATATCGTAATACCTCGTGCAGTGGCTTTAAGGAGCGGGTCAGCCAGATTAGAAGGGCTGCACTACCACCAAAATGACAATGGCCACTAGAAACAGCACTGGGACTTCATTGAATACGCGAAAATAGACATGGGATTTTTCGCTGCGATCCTCAGCCAGCTGTTTCATATGCCCGAGGCATAGATAGTGATAGCCAATTAACAGGACTACAAAGAAGGCTTTTAGATGAAACCAGGCCTGGTGTAGATAAGCCTCTGGAGCCATGGCCACTAGCCAAACTCCCAGTACCACAGTGGCAATCATTGAGGGGTTGGCAATACCTCGATACAGCTTACGCTCCATTATTTTAAAGCGCTCAATGCTCGGGCTGTCATCTGACATCGCGTGGTAGACAAATAGTCGCGGCAGATAAAACAGTGCAGCAAACCAGCAGATAACCGCAATAATATGAAAAGCTAGTACCCATTTATACATCAGCGGCCCCATTAAGCTATTTGTAGTGATAATTCAGACTGTATTGGAATATCTGGATCAACGTTTTTCGGGTATTATAGGCGGCCGAAACGATTCTGGATATTTAAAAGCGAGGCTACGGTGGTTAAAGTTGGTATTGTCGGAGGAACAGGCTATACAGGAGCAGAATTATTGCGCTTGCTGGCTGCACATCCCAATGCTGATGTGGTGGCTATAACCTCACGGGCAGAAAAAGGCGTGGCGGTCGCTAAGCTGTACCCTAATCTCAGAGGCGTTGTTGATCTGGATTTTGTCGAGCCCGATATTGATATGCTGGCCACCTGTGATCTGGTGTTTTTTGCCACACCCCATGGTGTAGCGCAGAGTACAGTCCCTGCCATTATGGCAACTGGCTCCAAAGTTATTGATCTTTCTGCCGATTTTAGAATTAGAGATATTGCTGTTTGGGAGCAATGGTATGGGCAGGTCCATGCTGCTCCCGAGTTAGTGGAAAAAGCCGTGTACGGTTTGCCAGAATATAACCGCAGCGCTATAGCGGATGCAGATCTGGTGGCCTGCCCTGGCTGCTACCCAACTTCTGTGCAGCTGGGCTTTATGCCTTTGCTGCAGGCAGACTGTGTGGATACCAGCGATTTGATTGCCAACGCCGCATCTGGCGTTAGTGGCGCGGGCAGACAGGCGACTGTTGCTAATTTGCTACCTGAAGTGAGTGATAGTTTTAAGGCTTATGCCGCATCTGGACACAGGCATCAGCCGGAGATTGAGCAGGGCTTAACAGATATGGCTAGTAAGTTGGTGAATCTGACTTTTGTCCCCCATCTGTTGCCAATCAATCGCGGCATTCATACCACGCTGTATGCCAATTTGACCGACCTATCGGTGGATGTGCAGGCTCTGTTTGAGCAGACTTATGCCAGCGAACCTTTTGTCGATGTGTTGCCTGCGGGCAGTCATCCGGAAACCAGGTCTGTGCGCGGCTCCAATTATTGCCGCATTGCAGTACATCGTCCCGGTAACGGTCGCAAGGTTGTGGTGCTGGTGGTCGAAGATAATTTAACCAAAGGTGCGTCAGGCCAGGCTATTCAATGTATGAACCTGATGTTTGATATGCCCGAGAATGCAGGGTTGACTGCCCCTGGGATGGTGCCCTGATGATTGAGCGCAAACCTATAGTGGTTAACTACAGGCCCAGCCACCTGTATTGGCTGTTGGCAATGATTACTGCCTTTGTTCTGGCAATTTTGTTTGTGGGCAAGTTGTGGGGAACCATGGTGTCCGATTGGGAGCTGGCAGAGAAAGCTGAGCTGGAGGTTAGAACTGCTGAGCTTGAGGTCCAACTGGTGGATCGAACCACTGAATTAAGTCGTATAAAACTCAGCTCCGAAGTTGATGCTGCTGCCCTTGAGAATAGCCGGCAGGAAATGATTGGTCTGCAGAGGCAGATTTATCAGCGTGATCAGGAACTAAAATTATATCGAGAGTTGCTGCAGGATAATGATCAGCCCAATGGTCTTTCAGTGAGCGATTTAAATCTGGAGGCTATGGATGATGGCCGCGTCAGATATCGCTGGGTGGCCAGACAGAAGACCGTGAAGATGCAGACTCTGAGTGTCTATGCCGATGTCCGGGTTATCGGAATGCAGGGGGAAAAGGAATTAAGTCTGCCGCTGAATGAGTTAGATTCAGAGGTGAGCCGATTGCCATTGAAGTTGGAATTTAAATATTTTTCCATCAATCAAGGCATTTTGCAGTTACCTGAGGGTTTTGAGCCTGATAAAGTACGGATATCATTGAGATATAC
>CAXAJC010000003.1:0-39344 GCA_963969005.1 uncultured Cellvibrionales bacterium
CTAGAGGGCTCCTCATCAACAGCGGGAACTTCATCCACCAGCACTGCGCCTTCAATAACTTTCTCTTCTACTGGGTTGGCAAAGTTGCTGTCAAAATTACTGCTGCTTGCACTGGGGGCTCCGTAGGAATAACCCAGCACAGTTTCAGACAGGGCGTTGAGGCGATTGTCGAGCAAATCTTCTATGGCGCTGTCATCAATGCTTACTTTGACACTACCTTGGGTCAATTCACGATCGCCGCGCAGGTCTATACCTTCAAGTTCGCCGTCGAGCTGGTGATTAAATTTTTCTAGGTCGGTGGGATGCAGGCGCACGACAATTGGTCCTTCCCCCTGCTGTTCTAAGTCTTTTAAAGCTTCTTTGGTCAGTCGCTCTATGGCTGCTCCTGACAATGTAAGTTCACCACGCACAAGCTGCTCGGCCAGATGTAGGGCAAGCTTCTTTAGTGGTGCGTAAAATTCGGTCATATCGGACTGAGCTGCGCGCAGGGCCTGAGTCAACTCGACAAATCCATCTTTAGCTTCGCGCAACTGGGCCTGTGCTTCTTCCTGTCCAATTCGGTAGCCTTCTGCATAGGAGTTCCGCTTAGCAGCATCAAGCTCTTCTTCGCCAATACCAGGTTCTGGTACAACCGGTTCTTCAATAACAGGTTCGACAATCTCTGCAATTTCCTCTGCTTCTTCCGCATCGGTTTGCGCCTGAATATCCAGAGACTCGGTTTCACGAGCCCCATCGGGCAGATCGTTAAGCACGGTTGGCTGCCACTGGCTAAATCCAGTGGACTGCCCAGATTGCTCGGGCTGGCGCCATGAGGCACTGGCGAAGGCTTTGGCTTTCTTGCCCGCCTTCAACAGATCATTGAGACGCCAGCTGACCGATTGGTTGCTATCAGACAAAATCATCTCCTCGTCCTGCAAGTACCAGGTCGCCGGAATCCGATAGCTTGCGCGCAATACGCATAATTGCCTTCTGGGCATCTTCCACATCGGTGATGCGGATAGGCCCTTTGGCTTCCATATCATCGAGGAACATAATCTTGGCGCGCTGGGACATATTGTCGAGGAACTTGTCCTTAACAATTTCATCGGCACCTTTAAGCGCAGTCATCAGCATCTCTGGCTCAACACTGCGCATCAATACCTGCACACTGCGGTTATCTACACCAGACAGATTATCAAAGGTGAACATGCTGTCCTGAATACGCATGGCCAGATTTTCATCCAAATCTGTCACCCCACCCATAATCGCGCTCTCAAGATCAACCTTGGTAAAGTTCATAATCTTGGCCGCTGTCTTGACCCCGCCAAAGCTTGATGACTTGGCCGAGGAGCTGGATGAGAACTGCTGTTTCATAATGCCTTCCAGCTCTTCCATCGCTGAGGGCTGCACTGTCTCCAGGCTGGCGACACGCTGCATAATTTCTGCACGATTCTCTTTGGGCAGGAAGTTAAGCACATCTGCGGCAATGTCATATTCCAGCACAGAGAGGATAATAGCTACTACCTGGGGGTGTTCTTCGCGGATCATTTCACCGATTGAGCGCGCATCCATCCAGCGCAATATCTCCAGACCTTTGCTTGAGGAACCGGGCATGATGCGACCCAGCACTGTAGCCGCTTTGTCTTCGCCCAAAGCTCGTTTAAGCACATTCTCAACATAGTCGGTGGTACCCAGACCCAGATTAGTCTGATTTTTAATTGTGGCAACAAATTCATCCAGTACCAGGTTAACCGCTTCCTGGGATAAATCAGCAACGCCTACCATTGCGCCACCCAGCGCCTGCACTTCTCGCGGGTTGAGATAGCGGATGATATCTGCTGCCTGTTGCTCACCGAGCAGCAGCATAATAACAGCGGCACGCTCGGTGGTGGTCATTGCATCCAACTCAGCCTGAAGCTCTTCAGATATTGGAAGGTCTTCTTTGATCTCGGTTGTATCCTGCGCGTTTGCTTCTGCCATTTTATTTTCTCCTCACCAGCGCCTATAGGGGCCGGATCATTTTCTTCAGTACGTTGGCAACTCGACCTGAGTCCTCGGCCACCAGCAGGCGGACTAGAGCAACTTTATCGTCATAGGTGTTCGCGGTATCAAGCATATCTGCAGATATCGTCGATTTCTTGGGCTTGAGTTTGGCCTTGATATCCTCAAGGGATTCACCATCTCCGAGCTCAATCATTTCCAGTTCCGCCTGAGTTAGTTCGCCATCTTTAATAGTCGCACTCTGGCCATCTTCAACTATATCAATGGCTGGCAGGTATGACTTAATAACTGGTCTGATCACAATAAACAGCAGTGCAATAAAGGTTAGCGCTGCACCGAGGCTCTTCACCGTACTCATCACCTGGGCACTCTCGTACCAGAGCATTTGGTTTTCAATAATACTCGGCTCTTCAAATTTTGCCGATACGATGGTGACCACGTCACCGCGCTCGGCATTAAAACCGACAATGCCTTTTACCAAATTGGTAAAACGCTCTAATTCCAGCTCAGAGTAACCTTCAGCGACTGCTGTACCGCCCAGCTCCTGAGCGCCCTCGGCAGCGGCATCTTGCAAACTTTTTGACATTGGCTCGTTGATTACAACGGCCACTGAAATTCGATCCAGCTTCCCGCCCTGACGCTTAACATGGCGCACAGCCCTATCCATTTCGTAATTGCGTGTGGTCTTGCTGCTCAACGTGCTGAGGCTATCGTCTTCTCCGGCGCCACCAGCAACGATCTGGCCATCCACAACTGTTGTCGGATCCAGTGGCGCTGTGTTTGATGTGGCACCTGGTACTCCTCTAGCATCTTTCATCGAGCCCTTTTCGATGGCCAGTGTTTCCGAGCGGGCCCGGGGACCATTGTCGTTGCCATCATATTCTTCGTAGGTGGATTCAATCTCGGTAAAGTCGATCTGTACATCAACTTCCGCACGCACATTGCCCTCGCCAACAACAGGTGTTAGTAACGTGTCGATGCGATTGCGGTACGTTTCTTCTATGCGCTGCTTATGCTCCATCTGGGATGTGTTCAGCTGCATGGATTCAAAGGTATTGGCGTCAGTGAGCAGCTTGCCCCGGTGATCTACAACCACCACATCTTCTGCTGCAAGGTACGGAATGCTAGAAGCAACCATATGAATAATAGCTTGCACCTGAGAGGCGGATACCGCTCGGCCTGGATAGGGGGAAACGACAACTGAGGCTTTTGCCTGGGTGCGGTTGCGCACAAAAACACTCTGTTTTGGCGATGCCAGGTGCACTCGCGCGGCTTTAATGGTGCTGATCTGGGTAATACTGCGTGCCAGTTCCTGCTCCATGGCAGCGACATAGCGCACCTGCTCCATAAATTGACTGGTGGTCATAGAGGCGTCGCTATTCAGCGCGTCTATGCCCTCTGTGGCTCCGCCCTGCGGCAGGCCTCTGGAGGCAAGGAAAATTCTCGCTTCATGATAGCGGCTGTCGGCTACTTTGAGTTCACCGGTGGCGCTGTCAATCTTGGCTCCATAGTCTGCGCTGGAAAGCGCTTCATACGCCGCCTGACGATCTGCCTCTGAAAGTCCGGGGTATACCGTGCGATAGACCGGCTCCTGTACCCAGGAATAGGCCATCAAAAATATTGCCACTGTCAGCAATGCAATAATGGCTGGCATAGATCTGCGCACAGCTGGCTGTTCCAGTACTTCTCGCACACTGGGTAGCGAGGATGTGCTGGCGGCAGCAGCGCTCTGTACTGCTTGCCCGGGGGCGGCAGTGGTTGCAGGCACCTGAGAGTCGGGTGCACTCTGCGGGCTGGTTGCTAGATCTGTTGGATTTGCGACTGTAGTTGCCATATCTATTTTCTCTTTTCAGTTCTTACACTGGCATGTTCATAATTTCTTCGTAAGCCTTAAGTACTTTGTTTCTAATTTGAAGTGTTGCTTCAAAGGCTAACGATGACTTTTGCATACTTATCACTACGTCTGTCAGGGGAATATCTTCTCCCCGCTCGTAGGCGGTACGCATTGCTTTGGAGGTCTGCTGAGTGGCATTCACTTCCTGCAGTGCTCCTTTAATACTGTCGGCAAAACCCGTAACGCCTGTGGGTTTTAGCTCCTGAGCGGCACCTGCAGTGGGGGATATTTCTACTCCCTGAGTTGCCTGGGCCTGGTACTGGCGAATTTGCCCAAGTACCGCCTCGATATTGCCCATATTGGTTGGATTTACCATTGTCTATTCCTCTCTGGCCGCTATCGCGCGTAAGCTCTGGTGACAGAAATACCCTGTTCACGCAGTTTTTGTAGTTTGTGGCGCAATGTTCTTGGGCTGATACCGAGTTTTTCTGCGGCCTGATCGCGACTGCGAGAACCCTGAAGCGCCGCCATAATGGTCTGGCACTCACTGTTTTTAACCGCTTGATTTAAGCCTGTTGTTGCATTGCCTGCCTGGCCAGAGCTATTGGTGTTATCAGCGTAATAGGGCTGCTGGGGTGGCAGGCCATGGTCGCTAGCCGGGCCGGAAAAATTGGAGCTAGAAAATCCTTGAGTAGAGAAACCAGGCGCAGTTGCATAGGACCCATCCTGCTCATCAGTAATGGGCATATCATCAAAAATCAGATGCTGGGTGTCTATTGGGGCCTGATTGGCCAGAACCATGGCACGCAAAATAACATTCTGCAGTTCACGGACATTGCCCGGCCATGGATAACTGGCCAGCATCTGCTGGGCCTGGCTGGTTAGTCGTACTGGCGGTCCATCAACAGACTGCTGAGCGGCAAACTGTTCCACTAGTGGCAGAATATCCAACGGACGATCACGCAATGGTGGTAAGGTCAGCTTAAATGCGCTGAGACGAAAATACAGATCTTCCCGGAAAGTGCGCTGCACAATGGCATTTTTGAGATTGCGGTTGGTTGCAGCAATTACTCGAATATCCAGATCTATGGCCTTTTGGCCACCCAATCTTACGACAGAGCGCTCCTGCAGAATACGCAGTAGCTTTGCCTGGAGATGAAATGACATCTCGCCAATTTCATCTAAAAAGATGGTGCCGCCCTGAGCCTGTTCAAACAGTCCAGGCTGGACTTTTGTGGCACCGGTAAACGAGCCTTTCTCATGACCGAAGAGCATATCTTCAATCAGATTTTCTGGCATCGCAGCGCAGTTAAACGCAATAAAAGGGCCATCATACCTGGGGGATGCATCGTGCAGTATGCGGGCCAAAACTTCTTTACCGACGCCAGTGGGGCCGGTGAGCAAAACGGTGACATCAACCTGCGCCACCCGCTCGGCAAGAGCCAGCAGGTTACGACTTACCGGGTCGGCAAATACAAAGGCATGCTTTTGCTTATCTTGGGTAATCTCCGAGGAGATCATAGTCTGAGCCCATTCCCGGGCGTCAAACTGACTCGCAGACACCACGGTCATCGCACCTTGAGCCATCGCCTGAATGCCTAATTCAAAGTTATCCCGTTGCACTCTGGCAATTACAGGCGCTGTTGAATTGGCCATCATCTGCGCATTCTGTACCTGCTTTAGCAGACCAGTGCACTGGCTGAGATTTAGAACAATAACCTGCGCGCCGACAAAGGTGTCCTCAGACAGCTCTGCAGAAGCCGCGCAATGCACTGCCATACCCTGCTCAGCGAAAGCGGCCAGCTGGTCAATTGATAATGTTGCCTGCTGATCTATCCACAATACTGAGATGTTATTTAGTTTTGCCACATTGAACCCTTTTTACTTAATTGCCACTTTGTGTCTTTGTAATCAGTAGTAGCAATTTGTATGCCAAAAAAGTAAATGCTTTAAAAACAACAGGTTAGCTCTGTAGTGGCAAAAAACTGTCAGTATTTTGCCACTGGCAAAGGGTCGGCAATCCGACAATTGTCGCTCACCAGAGTGGCAATCAAAACAAGGGAGATGACGGCAAAAAATGGCCGCCTTAACAGGGCTGGGTGCCCCTATGGGTTATCAGAGAGGCCGTATTTATTAATTTTTTCGATCAAGGTGGTGCGCTGTAAATTGAGCAGTCGGGCGGTCTTGGACACATTGCCTTCGGCCTGACCCAGTGCCTTTTTGATAATACTGCGCTCGATCTCTAACAAATGCTGCTTAAGTTGCAGGCCTTGCTCGGGAATATCGCTACCGCCCTGGGCCAGCATAATCACTTTTTGCACTTCATCCTGGGTTGTCTCTTCAGCATCCGCTGACAGTTGCAGCTCTGCCTGTTCAGTCACCATAACAGGCGGTACCTGAGCTTCGCCAGGCTGTTCCGGAAGACCTCCTATTAATAAATGCAGCGCGTCTGCGCTCTGACTATCGGAGATACTGCGTATACCCTGAGGTACCATGCTGGCAGGTACTTTGCGTAAATCAATTTCCTGGCCGGCATAGAGTGCACTGTAGCGATCGACCAGATTAGATAACTCTCGAACATTGCCCGGCCAGTCGTACTGTAGCAATAGCTCCATAGACTTTGGGTGCAGCGTAATTGCGGACTGATTATCCCGCGCATACAGATCGGCAAAATGGCTGAACAGCGTGGCAATGTCTTCCCTGCGCTCGCGTAGCGCCACGATTTCCATGGGCATGACATTGAGGCGGTAATAAAGGTCTTCGCGAAAATCTCCCTGTTGAAGCAAGGTTTCGATATTTTTATGGGTTGCAGCAACAACGCGGACATCAATTGGTATGCCATATTGAGATCCGACCGGATCAATTTCCCGCTCCTGCAGCACTCGCAACAGCTTGACCTGAAGATCCATTGACATATCACCAATTTCATCGAGAAATAAAGTGCCGCCATTGGCCAGCTCGAAGCGACCTTTGCGGTCGGAGATAGCGCCGGTAAATGAGCCTTTGCGGTGGCCAAATAGTTCGCTCTCTAGGAGCTCTCGAGGTATGGCGCCGCAATTAACCGGAATAAATGGGCCTTTATTGCGTGATGAACAGCCGTGCAGCGCTTTGGCCACCAGTTCTTTGCCAGTGCCGCTATCACCCATAATCAATACTGTGGCGTCACTGGGCCCGACCACCTTAATCAGTGATCGTAGCTCTTCAATGACTCGACTGAGGCCAATAATTGAGGTCAATTCAAACAAAAACCATTTACTCGCGTTGCTCCAGCAGTAACTGGGGCCACTTCGTCCATTGACGTGGCTCTATATTATGTAGATCAGTTCCCAACTGTACCTAATGTTGGCCCAACAACCCAGAACAAAAACCTGCTGTGGCCGCTCAATACCCGGGACTCTTGCAGTATAAGGTAAAAATCATTCTCATTTCAGACTATTAAATATTGCCTTAAACCGGCAACAACGGCTAATAAGGCGCCAAATCTCTCTTTGACGGGGCCTGCGGGACTGGCTAAGCTACAGTTTCATAAAAAATCCTGGCCAATGCATACGCAAGGGGTGTTTTGATGCACAGGGTGCGCGAAGCCTTAAGTGAAGTATTTATTATTTTTTGCGTTGGCGGTCTGATCGGCGGCGTGCTGGCCGTGGTTTCCAATCTGTTCGTGATGGGCGTGCAATACTTTAGTCAGCAGCGCGCGGCCAGCGAATTGCTCAGTATCAGTATCGGCGACCAGACCCTGTCTTTTTCCAGTGTTTTATTTCTCTGGGTAGCTGCAGCGATCGTGGTCTTTATCAGAACAGGTCTGGCCATACCCAGATGGGCCGGCCCTGCCGACAGTATGTATTCGGCACACCAAGTTCATCAACCTCTGGATATCAAACAGGGCTTTGCCTCGACCTTGGCGGCATTTACCTCTGCCAGTGGTGGTGCCTCTGTAGGTCAGTACGGCCCCATTGTTCATTTTGGTGCCACCATGGGTATCTGGGTGAAACGCTTTGTCTCCAGCCGGCTGACTCATGAAATCTATCTTGGCTGTGGTGTGGCCGCAGCTATCTCTGCTGGCTTTAATGCCCCTTTAGCTGGCGTGGTATTTGCCCATGAGGCCATTTTGCGCCATTTTTCTGTGCGCGCCATTGCACCAATAACAGTGGCTTCCGTCTCTGCCAGTACATTGAGTAATTACTGGTTCCCCCATACTGCGACCTTTGAAATTATTCATGAAGCCCCGAGTCTGGCGGAGATCGTGCCGTTTTTAGTGGTGCTGACGCCGATTTTTGCTCTGGTGGCAATCTGCTTTATGTTGTCATTGCGCTACACCGCCCGACGGGCCGCCAGCAGCAGCCTATCGCCAATGGTACTGCCATTTGTAGCTGCGACTATCTGTGGTCTGGTGGGTGTCTGGGTGCCACAGATTTTAGGTCTGGGTATCGATAGCATCAACGATATGATCGCCGGTGAGTTTGCTCTGTCTCTGCTGGTTACTGTGCTGGTGGCCAAGGTGTTGATGACTGCTCTGTGTCTGGGCTGTGGTTTGTTTGGGGGCGTTTTTTCGCCCTCGCTGTTTGTGGGTGTCGCCACCGGCGCTCTGGCCGGTCAGATTCTGACCCTGCTCGGCTTTGCCGACGTGGCCAGCGTGATCAGTATTGCTGCCATGGCTGCGGTGAGTTCCGCTGTTATTGGCGCGCCATTGTCGGCGGTCTTGATTGTACTTGAGCTGACGCAATCCTATGAATATGCGGTGGCCGCGATGATGGCTGTGATGCTCTGTGGACTGCTTACCCATCGCTTGTTTGGCCACTCATTTTTTGATCGTCAATTGTTGGATCGCGGCATTGATCTGGCTAAGGGCCGCGAAGCTATCGCTCTGGGTCATCAGGTCATAGGCCCTTTTGCCAGTGAAGACTATATCCGTATTTCTGAAGATACTTGCGGCACCGACCTGCAAACGGAAATGAAAACCCGTGGCCATACCGAAGCCTATATAGTGGATAAGGCGGGTTGCCTGATGGGCAAGATCAATATTTATCAGGCGATAGAATGCAATACGCTGGCGGTCCGTGAGTTTATGGATACCAGACCCCTGTGCCTGTTCGCTGACGAGGCGCTGGACAGTGCCATGGTAAAGGTCAGCCAATTTGTTGGTGAAAGTCTACCGGTTATTGATAAAGAAAGCGGTATGATGCGTGGCAGTATTGCCGAGGGAGCCCTGTTTCAAGCTATTATTGATGTTCAGGCTCAGGCGCGGAACTTAGAACGTGACTGAAAAATAATAAAATTTAAGCGAGATGATTATGAAACTGTTGCTGCGAGCGGTACTTCTGTGCTGCTGCATAATTCCCCCTTTTGCTGTGGCTGATGCCTTTCAAGCTGGCCTCAGCGCTATGGAGCGAGGTCATTATTCCACTGCTATGCGCGCATGGCTAAAGCTGGGTAGGGCTGGTGCCGCTGAGGCACAGAACAATGTTGGCCATCTTTATGAAGAGGGTTATGGAGTTTCACAGAACTATGCCGAGGCCATGGTTTGGTACCGACAGGCCGCCGATCAGGGTCTGGCTGAAGCCCAGCACAATGTTGGCATGCTCTACTACCACGGTTATGGCGTGGCAAAAAACTTTCGCGAGTCATTAAAGTGGTTTAAGCGTGCATCACAGCAAGATCTGGCCGACTCCCAGTATATGCTTGGCCTGTCTTACCATCAGGGCAAAGGCGTGGGCCTGGATTATGAATTTGCCAAATACTGGTTCTATAAATCAGCGGTGCAGAGCTATGCCAATGCACAGTTTATGTATGCCTATATGCTGCAGGCGGGTGATGGCGGTAAATCAGAGCCCATGAAAGCGCTAGTTTGGGCGGAGCTGGCAGAGCGCAATGGCAAAACCGATGCCTCTGATATCTCTAACCTGTCCAGGTTGTTAGTTGAAGACGCCGAGCAAGCCAGAGTGCCTGTACTAGCCAGCCAATGTCTGGAGACCAACTATGAGCAATGCCCGAAATAGGTTTGCTCTGGTTATTGGTAAATATTTCAATTTTTGACTAAAGAAAATCCATCTATCTCCGATCTTATAAGTATCAAAAGAATGGTTATGGATGGAGCAAGTCAATGGCGCCAAATAAGAAAGCAATGAATGCCTACCGCAGTGTCGGTGTTACCTCTGCAGTAAGTTATGCTGATGCAGTGCAGCTGATTCAGATGCTGTTTGATGGGCTCATGGATTCTCTTGCAGATGCTGAGGGTCACATAATACGCAATGATATTGCCGGCAAGAATCAGGCTATTGGCCGGGCCAGCAAAATTATCATTGGTCTGAAAGGCTCTTTGGATTTTGAGAAGGGCGGCGAGCTGGCGCGCAATCTTGATGATCTCTACGATTATGCTGTGCGTCGACTGCTTAAAGCCAATCTTCGCAATGATGTCGAGCCAGTCCAGGAAATCAAAGGGCTGCTTGGTGAAATCAATGGTGCTTGGGAGTTACTGCCCTCATTACTGAAGGACCAGCCCGTCGCAATGGCCTCTTAGGTCATTGCCGAGCTAGGCTCGAACAACAGCTTGTCTGACTTAACTCTGACCCAGCGTTTCCCCCCGCAAACTGGAACCAGAGCGGCCAAGCCCAGCTATCAATCCGGGCAAGGCAGCCATACTCATGATGAAAACAATCCCCAGCGGGGCGAAAATTCCTATGCCGACATTGAGCTGTTGTTTGATAAAGACACACAGATTCCTCCCTCGGCGGGCAACAACCAATTAGCCTGCCAATCTCTCGGTGAGCTGATGCTGGTACAGCAACTCAGCGAGTCGAGCTTGCCCATCCCCTCTTTTCATGGTCCCAAGCTGGATAAGCTAGCCTCATCCCTGCGGCGCTATAAAGACTAGCCTGCCGAACCACCAGGCACCATTGTCTGGCACCTTGACAGTCTTTGTTAACCCATGGCATAAACAGCGGCACCTATATAAGACAATAGTTGCCAATGGTGGGGGTTTAAGTGCTATGAAGACATATCAGCAACGGGTGATGGAAATTCTCAATAAGGGTAATAATGAGGATGCTGTCAGTCGCGCCTGCGATATCTTTCTTTCGATTCTGATTATTCTCAATCTGGTGGCTGTATGCCTCGAGTCCGTTGAATCCATTAATCAGCAGTACCATGGCGCGCTAGTCGCCTTTGAATGGTTCTCGGTGAGCATTTTTCTGGTGGAATATATTCTGCGGATCTGGTCCATCGCAGCCGACAATCGTCATGCGGCCAAAACCGCTACTGGTCGCAGAGCCTCGTACATATTTAGCTTTACTGGTCTTATTGATCTGGCCGCGATACTGCCCAGTATCCTGCCGTTAATTATGGGTGGCGTCGACCTGCGCTGGCTTCGCGTACTGCGCCTGGTGCGACTGCTTAAGATCTCTCATTATTCGTCGGCACTGGAAGATTTATTTTCTGCGGTCTATGAGGAGCGGCGCTCGTTTGCCGCAGCACTGTATCTGATGGCAATCGCGCTGTTTCTATCCAGCTCAATGATGTATCTGGCGGAGTATGAGGCTCAGCCAGAAAACTTTAGCTCAATCCCCAAAACCATGTGGTGGTCGCTTATTACTCTGACCACCGTGGGCTATGGCGACGTGTCTCCCATTACACCATTGGGCCAGATTATTGGGGCCTTTACCGCATTGATGGGAGTCTGCACTGTAGCTCTACTAACTGGTATTGTCGCCTCGGCCTTTTCCAGTCAGATGGCCCGTCGCGAAGCTATCTTTGAAGCGGAGATTACTGCGGCAATAAGCGACGGCGTGGTCACTTCAGATGAGCGCGAGCATATTGAAGAACTACGGGAACGTTTTAATATTCCGGAAGACCATGCCAAACAGATTTTTGCCCTGTTAGCGGAGAAGAAATAAACGCTATTTATTGGCCGTCGATAATGACTTCTATTCGGCGGTTTTTTGAGCGACCGGCCGCAGTGTCATTGGATGTCAGAGGCTTGGTATCAGCAAAACCTGTGACAGTCACCCGACCATCCTCAAGATTGGTATTGTTGAGCAGGTAGTCTGCGACAGCTGCGGAGCGGGCGGCACTGAGATCCCAATTTGAGCGAAAGCGTTCACTAAAGGCCATGGGAACATTATCTGTGTGGCCCTCAATGGTAATGAGACCAACGGCATTACTGATGGATGCGCCGACTTTGTTAAGCAGTGGTTTGAAGCCTTGCTGCAGGTCCGCGTAGCCGCTACGGAATGACCCGCGCTCAGCCAGGCGCACAATAATCTTGTCACCGTCCCGCTCTACTTCTGCCAGCCCTTCAGATATTTCCTCAGATAACTGCATGCGGATACGCTGGAATTGATCGGCTATCGCCTGCTCTTTACCCTCGGTGCTTTCGCCGCTCATGGCCTGTGCAACTTTGTCCGGCGAGGCTTGCTCTACCATAATCTGAGAGGCGACCTGGGCTTGAGCTGCAGCTACTTTGGCATAGACCTCCAAGTCTTTCTGGGAAATCCTGGCACCGGAATTATTTTCGCTGGCCTCGCCTGACTGTCCGGAGTTAGACTCTGAAGCAACCGTCACCACCAGCTTCCTATCTTCAATACGCACCGAGACCTTGCCTTCGGCAATCTCTTTGGCCAGGGCTCTTTGCACAGATTCAATATCAGAATTGTTTGGTGATTCAGCTGTCTTGGTATCGGTTTTTAATTCCGGATCAATGGGCGGCTCTTCATCCGTGGTCTGCTCCTGAATAACATCCATCAGGGTAGGATCAACTTTGGCGGCCTTATATTGCTTGGCAATAATACTTTTGGCCTTGGGCGGCTCTACCACTGGTACAAGGCGCTGCACACCAAATGCATTTTTCATGGAACCACTGACTTCTTTGTATTTGGGTACATTCATCTCGGCGAATGACAGCAGCAATACAAAAAATGCCATAAGCAATGTAGCCATATCGGCAAAGGTCGCCATCCATGCCGGAGCACCCCCTTTACAGGGCGGGCAATCGGGATCCGGCGCTGGCTCCTCTTCTTCAGGGGGTTCCGCGTCTTCGAGTTGCTCCTCGTCCTCTGTTACAGGAACAGGCAGCGGTGCCTCTTCAGTCTCTGGGCTGCTTTCCGGGTTCTCGGGGTTTGCGGCAAGTTCCAGCGCTTTTTCATCGTCTTGTTCTGCCATTAGACTGCCCCCGCTGTCTTGATTTGCTGATTATGAGCCATCGACAATCACCTCAATCCGGCGATTGCGCGAACGCCCCGCTGATGTCGTGTTGCTGTCAATAGGCTTGGTATCAGCAAAGCCAGCTACAGTTATATTGCCCTGCACAAAGCCTGAGTTATTAATAAAGAAATCTGCTACCGATGCGGACCGCGCTGCCGACAGATCCCAGTTAGAATTGAAGCGCTCGCTAAAGGCGACCGGCACATTATCTGTGTGGCCTTCGATACGCACTTTGCCGGTACTGGCGGCAAGAGATTTGCCAACCTGGGAGAGCAGCTTTTTAAAGCCGGGCTGTACGTCTGCGCTGCCAGATACAAAAGAGCCCTGACTAGCTAATCGCACAATAATTTTGTCGTCTTTGAGCTCAACTTCGGCGAGACCCATTTGAATCTCCGCGGCAAGGTCGGCGCGCACTTTTTGGAAACGATCTTCAATATCCTGTTTTTTGCGCTGGGCAACACCGCCAGCTGTGCCCTCAGACTGTTCCGCGGTGGCGCTTTCGTCGCTACCTGTGGCCAGCTGCTGCTTACGCACTTCAACTTCGGTCGACATTTCCGACTGGGCTTCAATAACCTTGGCAGCGATATCCAAAGTCTCTTGGCTGATTGGGCCACCAGTGCCCTGCCCAGCCGAAGCTGATCCTTCACCACCACTACTCTGAGATGAGCGCAGCTCTACTATCACCTTGTCATCCTCAAGGCGAACCATCACCTGACCCTGCTCAATCTCTTCAGACAGGGTCTCCTCTAATTTACGAAAATTTTGTTCGGTCTCAAAGTCAGCTTTTTTCTCTTCAGTTTTAACAACAATGTTTTTCAATGTCATTTCTTCGGAACGCTGGCGCTTGCGATCAATCACGGTGGGCTGAGCCACGGCCGGTGTAAAGTCCTCTATTACCAAGCTTCGCGCGGTGGGAATAGATATCACCGGGACCACACGCTTTACACCAAAGGCGGCTTTCAGGGACCCGGCAATCTGCTTGTATTTAGGCACATTCATTTCGGCAAACGACAGCAACAGAACAAAGAAGGCCATCAACAATGTTGCCATATCAGCAAAGGTCGCCATCCAGGCAGGAGCACCACCTTTGCACGGGGGACATGGGTCAGGGGCCGGAGGGCCCGGGTCCGCCGGAGGGCCCGCCTGCTCTTCTGGTGCGTCCTGATCAGTACCCTCTTCGAGGGTTTCTTCAGGCGCCTGCTCTTCAGCCATAAGTCAATCTGTCCCTTAGGCTGCTGGCGCTAATTTGGCGCGAGCCTTAGGGCTCAGGAATGCACCGAGGAAATCACTCAATACACGTGGGTTACCGCCATCCTGGATGAAGAGTATGCCTTCGATAATCAGTTCATTATTGGTCTCTTCCAAGACCGCCTGATTTTGCAACTTCATGGCAATCGGCAGACAGATAACGTTAGCCAAAATTGCCCCGTACATAGTAGTCAAAAGTGCTACCGCCATCGCTGGACCAATTGCCTTTGGATCAGACATGTTACCTAACATCTGTACCAAGCCGATCAATGTACCAATCATGCCCATAGCCGGGGCGATTTCACCCCAGGCAGAGAAGATCTTTGCGCCCATATCATGGCGTAACTTGGTCATATCCTTGTCTCGTTCGAGGGAGCTTTTAATGATGCCACCATCGGTGCCGTCCACGAGCATGGCAACAGCTTTGGACATAAATGGATTGGCAATCTCCTGACCTTCAAGGGCAATCATGCCGTCTTTTCGGGCAATGGTAGCCAGCTCTACAATCTGTTCAATCAGGGCTTCTGGAGCGTCGAGTTTGTTTTTAAATGTTTTGCCCAAAACACCAACAGCACCGAGAAATTCTCCCAAAGAGGAGCGAAACATCACCACCATTATCGAACCTGCAACCACAATCAGTAGCGAAGGGGTATCAACAAAGGCGGCGAAGTCGTCGATTGCCATGACAATAAAGCCAAAGGCACCTAGTAGCCCCACTATAGTTGCGATATCCATAAATTCTCCTGACAAATGTTAGTTCATTGTTGTTGTGATCGCGGTTGTTGTGATCGCGTCAAAACGCCGCAACTATTTTGAGCGGGCGCTATTTAATTTTCTGTTCTCTTATAATCGACAGCTAGCGGGAATTATTGAGAGCAGGTTTTCATTTTTTGGCAGTTTAACCCTTCGGCCTGAGGGTTGATAATAATTTAATACTAAGACTCATGGAATCTGTAAAACTGTCGATTATTTTAATGCATTTTATGGTACTTTAAACTGTGTGGGCAGACTTATAGTGACAGGATGGCATTTTCATCTCCGGTTAAGATTACCGGCTAATTGAGATCATTTCTCTAACTTACAAGTCTAACTCGTTGTATTAAAAGGATAATACTTGTGAAAGTTAAAATGACATCAGGATCAGCTGTCGACAAGGTTAAATCTTATACTGGGGTATCAATCTCAGGATTAATGGGCGTTTGCCTGATACTGTCCAGCTGCGGTGACTATCGCACTTCCGAAAAATGTAGCGATACGATTAAAGCTGGCGATAAAGGCTCATTCGTTACCGACCCCTCAGGTTTGGCCAGGGACACCAACACTGGCACCGTTTGGTACCGCTGCCCGGGCGGCAAGACTTTCTCCAATTTTCGCTGCAAAGGCGAGACTCTGTTTGTTAGCTGGGACGATGCAACAGCCTATGCGGTGGAGTTTTCCAAAAAATCTGGCGTCAAATGGCGACTGCCTACCAACAGCGAGATGAAATCGATCGTCGAGTCATCCTGTATTGCGCCAGTCATTAATGAAAATGTATTTCCAGCAACCGAGGTGACCAATCACTGGACATCCAGTGATGGCTGGCACCAGAAAGCCTTTAAATGTGCGCTCAATACCTATAATGGCAGTCTCTCTTGCCGTCAGGCGCGGATTATTGAGCAACCATTTCTGTTGGTTCAGGATCGCGGCTGACCCGGTTGTGTAGGATTGGTTGGTTTAGCTGCGAAACTCAAGCAGTTATCCCCTTGCACTCGTATCACTTCAATAGAGGGCAGCATCTTTGATTTGAATCCCATCGCCCTGCAGCCATAGGGCCTTTTGGGGTCATGGGTAATGTTAAAATGTCGGCAGGCCCAACAATCAGGACCGGTTTTTTCTGGCGGTGTCACGTTTTGGTTTCCAATATTCTTGATAGGCTTTCCACAGCACTGTCAGTACAAACATCAACCCAATAAAGCTGGCAAAAAGATCGGTCAGGGCAACGCCTTTAAGACGGGTAAATTCTGGCTGCACATACATAATCAAAATCATTGGCACCGCGACCAACATGTAGGTACGAATAAGCTTGCACATGGCGCATGGTGGTTTTTCGTTTTTATCTGCCATACTTATTTTGCCCCCCGTAACTTTGATTTTGTGTAATCCTACCCTTAACGCCAGATAATCTCTATTTAAAGCTTACTTAATCACCTTGGCTGCCAACACTGCAACGCGAAAGCGCGGCGATTGGGCAGCGTCTTCAGCTGCAGAACCCAACTCTAGCTGCATACTTGCGCCCGCAGCTATGGTTTGTGGGATAACAAATTTTTGGCTGCTTTGTACCTGGTAAGCACTGGCCATTTTGTCTACCCGAATCTGAATCCGTGTCATGGGTACCGGGCTGCGATTAGACAATGATACCTGCATATAGCCGCGGCTGTTGATGCCAGCTGAGGCACTGATAAAACTCTGGGGCTGTAACTCCAGTTGCAATGCGCTGAGCTGCTCTGTCGATTGCTTGCCCAGCTCGCCCCCGGCTTGACTGGCCTGTTTAAAGTAACCTATCGCTGCCTGATACTGTTTGGACTCAACAGCGGACTCGCCCAGATAGTAGCTAGCTTTGGCGGTGGGTAAAATTTTATAGCTTCGCTGAATGTCCTCCAGCCCTCTGACCTTATCCCCCAGGTCATAGCGCAGTACACCTCGAGCCAAATAAGGGCCGAAGTATTTTGGATTTTTGCGAATCGCGGTGCTGTAGGCCTTGTCCGCATTATCTGTTTTATCCATTTGCTTCCAGGCATGGCCACGCAACTCCCAGAATGCCGCCTCTCTGGGCTGCACAGCAATCGCCCGGTCAAGCTGACTAATGGCTGCATTTGTCTGTTTTTTATTGAGTGCTTCAAGGGCAGCCTCTTCCGCCTTATAAGCTGGCTTGTCTTTACGCAACTGGGCAATTGCGGCCTGATAACGCTGGCGGTAACGCTGACCCTTTGGCAGTTGCTTTGCTTTCGCGATATTGGCCTCGACTCGTTTCGCCGACGGTGGGTGGCTGGCAAACAACCCCGAGAGGAAATCTGCCTTGCGACCTTCGCTCAGTTTGACAAAGGTACGCTGCAATTCCACTGCCCCCTGAGGCTCGTAACCAGCCCGCGCCATATATTCCATGCCATAGAAGTCAGATTCGAGTTCATCATCGCGACCATATTTGGCCATCCAGGCAGCAGTGCCCATCTGCGATGCCAACCCATATAGCTGAGCACCATCACGATCCTGGGTACCTATGGCCACAGCGGCAATACCAATATTGGCCAATGTTCCGCGGCTCATTTGAGAGGCACCGTGGCGTGCGGCGGCATGGACTATTTCGTGGGCTAGCACAGCTGCGAGCTGGGATTCATCGTCGAGATAACTCAGCAGGCCCCGGTTAATGGCAATTTTGCCTCCGGGGAGAGCCCAGGCATTGGGCACGCGGTTATTTAGTACAACAAATTCATAGGGCAGATTTGGCTGATCACTGACGGCAGCCAATTTGTTGCCGACACTAGCCACGTAGATCTGAAGTCTGGGGTCGAGATAATAATCACCGCCCTGGGACTGTCTTGATGGCGAATAATTCTTGCTGCCCAGTGCAATCTCTTGCTGTTGGGACATAAATGACAGTTCATTTTCACCAGTGACTGGATTAACAGCACAGCCCTGGAGCAAGGCGGTCATTGCTACGATTAATAATATTGGTCGGCTATATCTGGTGTTCATAGTCTTTTCCCTTTTTATATCTGCTTAAATTCCCGCAGCTATCCATAACTACCCGCAACCTCGCAATTAATATTCATTGGCACTGGTTTTAACAAGATTGATATAATGACAGCACCATTTAACATGAATTTCCACAATAGGATCATTTTAAATCATGCTTATTGTTATTTCCCCTGCTAAAAAACTGGACTACAGCAGCCCGGTGACCGCTAAAAATCACAGCCAGCCAGCGTTGCTCGACCATTCTGCAGAATTGCTGCAGGGACTCAAAAAGCTATCGCCCCAGGATGTCTGTGCATTAATGGGTCTCAGCGACAATCTCGGGGCACTGAACTATGAACGATTTCAGGCCTGGGACAGACCATTTACTGAGGACAATGCCAAGCCTGCTATTCTGGCGTTTAAAGGCGATGTTTATAAGGGGTTGGATGCAGATAGCATGACTGAAAAGCAGCTGGAATGGGCACAGGGTCATCTGCGCATTCTCTCTGGACTTTATGGTCTGTTGCGGCCGATGGATTTGATGCAGCCCTACAGGTTGGAAATGGGTACCAAGTTTGCCAATCAGCGGGGCAAGGACCTCTATCAGTTTTGGGGCAACATTATTACCGACGAAATCAACAGCCTGCTGAGCAATGCTAAAAGTCCAGTACTGCTCAATCTGGCATCCAATGAATACTTTAAGTCAGTGCAGCAAAAAAATATTGCTGGCCGTATTGTGACGCCAGTGTTTATGGATAAAAAAGGCGATAAGTACAAGATTATTAGTTTTTATGCGAAAAAGGCCCGCGGCCTGATGAGCGCCTTCATTATTAAAAACAAGATTACTGCCGTCGACGGGATAAAGAAGTTTAATGTAGATGGGTACAGCTTTAATTCTGCGATGACAGATGGAGACAGCTGGGTTTTCACCCGCAACCAATAATTGCACGGACAGCAAATGGATAAACCTTTTTCTCCGGCCTGCGAAAATAATCGCGGCCCTATTCTCGAGATTCTTAAGCCGTTGCTAGTTGATAAATCCTCTGTTCTTGAGATTGGCAGCGGCACCGGGCAGCATGCTGTGTGGTTTGCCAAAAATATGCCTCAGTTGCAGTGGCAAACCAGCGATCTTCAGCCCAACCATGCGGGCATTAACCAATGGCTCGATGCTTATCCATCACCCAACCTGCTGCCACCTATAGAACTAGATATGCTGGGTATAGCTGAGGGTAACTGGCCCAATGCTGACTATGACTGTATTTACTCGGCCAACACAGCCCACATTATGCCTTGGGAAGCTGTGGTTAATATGCTGGCTCAAGCGGGTCTGCAGCTTCGCAGCAATGGGGTATTGTGTCTCTATGGCCCAATGCAGTATCAGGGCGTGATAGAACCACAGAGCAACAGGGACTTTGACGCCAGCCTGCGGCAACAGGCCAGCCATATGGGCATCCGTGAATTTCATCAGATTAATCAACTGGCCGCCGAGGCTGGGTTAATGCTGCTCGAAGATCATGCCATGCCAGCTAATAATCGTTTGTTGGTTTGGCAAAAAGCCTAGAACAAGACTGGGCCGCTACTGAATTGATAGTCCGCCACCAGACTGATGAAGATAACCATGCCAACCCGATGATTACCTAAAAAGGCTTTAAAGCAACCCTCAGCATCGCGGTTTCTGGCCTGCAGGTATTGCCTAATAAAATATAGTGCGGCGACAGCCAGCCCAATCATATAGATCCAGCCCCGAGAAAACGCCAGCCCAGCCACAAACAATGCCACCAGTGCCAGCAGTTGCAGGCCAACAATAAAAGCCAGGTCATAGCGACCAAATAATATGGCGGTGGATTTAATACCAATCTTCAGGTCGTCCTCACGGTCGACCATCGCATAATAGGTATCGAAGGCAACAGTCCAGAATATCACTGCTATAAAGAGTAGCCATAATGCCGGGGGTAACAGTTGTTGCTCGGCGGCAAATGCCATGGGCACTGCCCAGGCCCAGGCCGCTCCAAGCCCAAACTGGGGCAAGTGAGTAATGCGCTTGAGAAAGGGATAACTGGCGGCCAATAGCAGGCCTCCCACTGACAGCGTTATGGTCATCTGATTGGTCATCAGTACCAGCCCGAGAGCAGCCAGCAGCAAGCTGAAAAACAGTACCAAAGCCTGGGTCGATGTTATTTCCCCCTGAGGCAATGGCCGGTTGGCCGTGCGGCGAACGCCACCATCAACATGGCGATCCGCGTAATCATTAATGACACAGCCAGCTGCTCGCATCACTAAAACCCCGAGGATAAAGATAATCAGATTATGGGTGCTAGGTCGGCCTTCGCCGGCAAACCACAGTGCCCACAGAGTCGGCCACAGCAGCAAAAAAGTGCCAATAGGTCTATCCAAACGCATCAGGCGAAGCCATTTGTTGGGCTCGGCTTTCGCCTTTGGGGCCTTTGGGGTCTCTGTAGTTTTTGAAGTCATAAATTTCGGCCATAGCCAAAAGTCAGGCTCTGATTGTAAGGCTTAAAGTCGGGCAGAAATATCTCGCTTACCAGCAGCGGTTTGCGATTTAAGCGAAAGACAGAGCGACGCCCCCACAATGGCGTATCAATATGCCCAAGGACAACGGGCAATTTTGCATTGGCACTGGTGTGGCACGCGACTTCCACTGGTTCTCTTGTCATGCTGGGACTTTGAAATAACAGCGCACCCAATGGACGATTATCGAGGCGACGTAATTTGCGCAGTGAGCCAGTCAATGTTGTCATGGGCAGCACGCTTCTTGCATAGACCCAAGGTACACCATCGCCCAGCAAAATCACTTCGCGGATAAGCGCCAGTCGCCGGGGCGCCAACCCGAGGGCAAGTCGTTCCGAGAGACGCGGGGCATCCAGGCATTGCCTGATAATTTGCACGGATAACTTCCCGTCACTGGCATCCAGCAGGCGCTGGGTTAAAGACCCGGTATCTGACAGCCAGTCCCGCCACTGATCAGGAATCGCGCGATCTGACTTTGATACCATAGGGCGCCAAGCAGGCTCACGGTGCAATCGAAAATTAGAAAATTGGGCTGTTGGCAAAAGGATGACCTACTACTTTTTGACCAGTGCCCGGTTACCCGACAAAGGATCCGGATTATTCTTGGCTGCCATAATGCTGATCATCCCAGCTTGCTGGCAAGCTCATTTTTTAGATAGTCGCGCAAATCATCTCCAATTTCACTGTGCTGTAGGCCCAATTCAATATTCGCTTTCAACAGGCCCATTTTACTGCCGCAATCATAGCGAGTACCTTCGTACTCATAGGCCAGCACCTGTTCCTCGGTGAGCAATGTCTGAATTGCGTCAGTCAGCTGGAATTCGCCACCAGCGCCCGGCTTTAAGGCAGCTAAATGTGCAAACAACTGTGGCGTAAAAATATAGCGTCCGGTAACACCCATATCAGATGGAGCATCCTCTAGTGCAGGCTTCTCGACAATTTTATCCAGCAAGTGAACTCGATCAGTCTGTTTGGTACCGGAGATGACGCCATAGGAGGATATCTCTGGACCAGGAACCTTTTGTACTGCAATTACAGAACTCTTATAGAATTCGTAAATTTCAACCATCTGCTTTACCGCGCCTTTACCGTGATGAATCAAGTCATCGGCCAACAGCACGGCGAAAGGCTCATCGCCCACCAAATGGGCTGTAGTTGAAACGGCATGGCCCAGCCCAAGGGCTTCTGTCTGACGGATATAAGTACAGCTCACACCTTTGGGCACGACATTCTGGGCAATCGACAACAGTTCTTTTTTGCCCCGCTGCTCCAGCTGATGCTCCAGTTCATAGGCCTTATCAAAATGATCAGCAATCGAACGCTTGGTGCGACCGGTGACAAAAATCATCTCGGTAATTCCCGCCTCGACAGCCTCTTCAACAGCATATTGAATGAGAGGCTTATCAACCACTGGCATCATTTCCTTGGGGCTAGCTTTAGTGGCCGGCAAAAATCTTGTGCCCATCCCCGCGACAGGGAAAACTGCCTTGCGAACCTTTTCGCCATGCCTGATATGAACCATTTGAATCTCCTTAATAACTAGATCAGTATTTTCCAGCCAGCATTATATCCATAACTGATTGCCTCAAGGTCACTAAATTGGCCTATTACCTAAGTATTGCCCTATCTTTCTGGTTGCGCCGGTTTATAATTGCGCCTCTCTATGTTTTCCATTAAATATTTGTAGGTGATATTCGTGGGCAATCTCTCTGCTGCGCCTGATACTTTTCAGGAACTGATAGCAATGCTTCAACAATACTGGGCTGATAAAGGCTGCGTGGTTATGCAGCCGCTGGATATGGAGGTCGGTGCTGGTACTTTTCACCCAGCGACGTTTTTGCGCTCCATAGGTCCGGAAGTGTGGAATGCTGCCTATGTTCAGCCCTCCCGCCGGCCTACAGATGGCCGCTACGGAGAGAATCCCAATCGCCTGCAACATTATTACCAGTTCCAGGTGGTGATGAAGCCCTCACCGGCAGACTTTCAGGAACTCTATCTTGGTTCGCTGGAGCACCTTGGTATCGATACCAAAGTGCATGATATTCGCTTTGTAGAAGACAACTGGGAATCGCCGACTCTTGGAGCCTGGGGTCTGGGTTGGGAAATCTGGCTGAACGGCATGGAAGTATCCCAGTTTACTTATTTTCAGCAGGTGGGTGGCCTTGAGTGCTATCCAGTGACCGGTGAAATTACCTATGGTCTCGAACGTATCGCCATGTATTTGCAGGCGGTGGACAGTATTTACGATTTGGTTTGGGCCCATGGCCCCCAGGGCAATGTGACCTATGGTGACGTGTTTCTGCAGAATGAGCGGGAAATGTCCACTTACAACTTTGAACATGCAGACGTTGATTTCCTGTTTGGCGCCTTCGACCAGCATGAGAAAGATGCCGAGCGCCTCATTGCCGAAAAGCTGCCATTACCTGCCTACGAGATGGTAATGAAAGCATCCCATACATTTAATTTGCTGGATGCCCGCAAAGCCATTTCTGTGACCGAGCGACAGCGCTATATTCTGCGCGTCAGAACATTGGCTCGAGGTGTAGCCCAAGGCTATTTTGACTCCCGCATGACTGAGGGCTTCCCCCTTGCAGATAAAATGATTGCCGCAGAAGTGATTGCTAAAAATACTGGAGAATCAAAATGAGCGCAGATTTTCTGGTTGAATTAGGCACCGAAGAACTGCCACCAAAAGTATTGTTAGTACTGTCCAATGCCTTTACCAGCGGCATTGTCGACGGCTTTAAGGCCGCCAACCTAAGTTTTGATAAGGTGACATCCTATGCTACTCCCCGGCGACTGGCTGTGCTGATTAAAGGCCTGGATGTGCAGGCCCCAGACAGTGAGATTGTAGCCTGGGGGCCTCCAGTCAAGGTAGCCTTTGATGATGAAGGACAGCCTACCCGTGCCGCAGAAGCCTTTGCCAAAAAGAATGCTATAGATATTGCTCAGCTTAAGGAGCATATAGACAATGATGGTCAGCAAGATAAGCTCTGTGTGCGCCGTATTGAAACCGGCTGTCAAACCAGCAGCTTGCTGGGGCCAGTGATCAATCAGTCATTGGCCGCTCTGCCTATTCCCAAACGCATGCGTTGGGGCAGCAGCAAAGAGGAATTTGTACGGCCGGTGCAATGGGCTGTTCTGCTGTTTAATGGAGAAGTTTACCAAGAAGATGTGCTGGGATTGACTTCAGGCAATATCAGCCGCGGCCATCGGTTTCACTCCAAAGGCAATATTATTATTACTTCACCGGACAGCTATGCCGAGCAGTTACGTGAAGCCTATGTGATTGTCGACTTCAATCAACGCCGAGATATTATCCGTCAGGGAGTCACCGAGCTGGCGACAACCATAGATGGCAAAGCGGTTATTGATGAAGAGCTGCTGGATGAAGTAACCGCGCTCAACGAATGGCCGGTGCCATTGATGGGTCGCTTTGATGAGCATTTTTTGCAGGTCCCATCTCCAGCCCTCATTTCCTCGATGAAAGAGCATCAAAAGTACTTTCACGTGGTAGATCAAAATAACGACCTGATGGCCGCCTTTATTACCGTTGCCAATATCGAGAGCAAGGACCCGGTTCAGGTTATTGATGGTAACGAGCGGGTGATTCGGCCGCGTCTTGCTGACGCCGCTTTCTTCTATCAGAACGATAAACAAAGTAGCCTGGAAAGCCGCAGGGAATCGTTAAAGCAAGTTGTCTTCCAAGCCAAACTTGGATCTGTCTATGCCAAGACTGAGCGAGTTGCCGCACTCGCGGAGACCATCGTCCAGTATACTGGTACAGATCCGAGACTGGCCCGACGTGCCGCCGAGCTCAGTAAATCTGACTTGGTCACTGATATGGTCGGAGAGTTTGATGACCTGCAGGGCACCATGGGTAGAGACTATGCTCTCAACGATGGTGAGCCCAAAGAAGTTGCAGAGGCATTATTTGAACAGTATTTACCGCGCTTCGCCGGAGATCAGGTGCCAAACACTGGCACTGGAACAACATTGGCGCTGGCTGACCGGCTTGATAGCCTGGTGGGAATATTTAGCATAGGGCAACAACCCTCTGGCTCCCGTGACCCCTTTGCATTGCGTCGTGCCAGTCTTGGCGTGTTAAGGATCATAATTGAGCGCAAGATTGATCTGGATCTGACCCAAGCTATCAATGCTGCCGCTGCTCAATTTGAGCTCAGCAAAGAGGGTGATCTATCCTCGGAGAATATATGTAAGCAAGTACTCACTTACATTATTGAGCGTTTTAAATCTTGGTATAGAGATGAGGGCATGGCTGCAGAGGTATTTATGGCCGTGACTGCTCTAGAGCTTTCAAACCCTCTAGATATCAATGCACGGGTGCAAGCAGTCAATCAGTTTTCACAGCTGCCAGAGGCTGTGGCGCTGGCCGCAGCCAATAAGCGTGTGGCCAATATCCTAGCCAAACAACTCGGCGACACAATTCCAGATACGGTGCAGTCGACATTGTTGCAGGAGCCAGCGGAGCAGGCACTGGCCAGTGCGATTGAATCACTGAGCCAGGAAGTAGAGCCATTGGTTCAACAGCGAGACTACAGCGGAATTCTGCAAAAACTCGCCCAGCTCAGAGAACCTGTTGACGGGTTTTTTGATCAGGTAATGGTGATGGCCGACGATCAAGCCATACGAGATAATCGTCTGGCGTTGTTATTCAGCTTGCGTCAGCTGTTTATTAATGTGGCAGATATTTCACAGTTGGCACCATCAAAATAGGATTTTAAAATTTGCTTAGGGGCTGGATAACTCTATTGGGGCAGAGACTTAGGTCCGCACTTTTTTATCTGGGCTTTATTTCGCTGATTATTCTTATGAGCGGGATTGCCTGTGCTCTTTTCTTTTTACCCTTCCGTTCCCGGCAGCGCATCGCTACCTTTGGCAATTACCTGACAATGCTGTGGTTGCGGATGACCTGCAATATTTCCATTGAGGTGCAGGGCGCAGAAAATATTCCACATGGCCCCTGCGTTGTACTGAGCAATCATCAAAGCACCTGGGAAACCTTTTATCTGCAATGGTACTTTCAACCAGCCACAGTGATTCTAAAACGCGAGTTACTATGGATTCCGCTTTTTGGCTGGGGGCTGGCACTGATGCAGCCGATTGCCATTAAGCGCTCGAAGCCTGCCCGGGCAATCCGGTTTGTACTCAAGAAAGGTGCCCAACGGTTGCAGGACGGCAATAAAATTGTTGTTTACCCTGAGGGTACCAGAGTCAGTACAGATCAATTGGGAGAATTTAAAACCAGTGGCGCTGCTCTGGCCAAAGCCACCACTGTGCCAATAATACCGGTGGCTCACAATGCTGGTCATCACTGGCCACTGGTGGGTTTTACCAAACGACCGGGTACTATCAAAATGCAGATTGGCCCAGCTATCAACAGCTCCGACGGGGATGCGAGACAGTTAACAGACCAGGCTCGCGAGTGGATCAAGCAAGCACTCTGACTGCCATACCCATCACAAAAAAGATTTTTCCTGTGCCTACAATCAGCCTTTAACATAGGTAGCAGACAGAATTTAATGACATGGATGCAAAGAGCACCAGAGGTCAGAGCCGACCCATATAGAACCGTCGCAAAGGCCGGCGCTTTAAAGTGGATCGCAGAGAAGCGGTTCGCTTTGAGCCCAATCAGGAAAACCGCCGAAAAAAATCTCGGGCGGCGCTCCAATGATGGTTACATTTTGAAATCTATTAAACAGTAACCCGTAATAGCTTTTATTTATATTTAAACATCCAGATTCACTACTGAGAGGGCATTTGTCTCAATAAAGTCACGCCTAGGCTCCACATGATCGCCCATCAATGTTGTAAACATCTGATCCGCAGCAATCGCATCTTCAATAGTCACCACCAACATCCGGCGGCTTTCAGGATCCATGGTCGTTTCCCAAAGCTGCTCAGGATTCATCTCCCCTAATCCTTTATAGCGCTGAGTATTAATGCCCCGGCGAGATTCCGCCATCAACCAATCCAGCGCCTCTTTGAAACTGGCCACTGGCTGCTCACGCTCACCACGCTTCACATAGGCGCCAACTTCAATCAGCCCCTGCAATGTTTTACCCAGCTCTACGATGGCCGCATATTCGTTGGAAGCAAAAAAGTCACGCCCCAGACTGTGATAATGAGGCACACCATGGGCTGTGATTTCAATATTGGGAATAAACAAATTACGCTCTTTGTCTTCCGCCACAGACACCGTATAGCGATGAGTGCCACTATCAACTTCTGCGAGTTTTTCCTGAAGTTCGGCACACCAACCTTCAAGATCGCTACTTTTTTCCAGACGTTTGTTATCAAGACCACTGGTATAAACCAGCGCTTCCAACACTTCTTGGGGATACACAAGTGACATACGATCAATCAAGTCACCCACATGCCTGAACTGATTTACTAGGGACTCCAGAGCAGTGCCCTGAATACCTGGAGCAGTGGCATTAACATGGAGGCTGGCGCCCTCAAGAGCTTTCTGGGTCAAATAAACTAAAAGAGCCATATCGTCTTTCACATACTGTTCAGACTTGCCTTTGCTAACCTTATAGAGTGGCGGCTGTGCAATAAAGATATGTCCGTTTTCCACCAGCTCACGCATCTGGCGGAAAAAGAATGTCAGCAGCAGAGTGCGGATATGAGACCCATCCACATCAGCATCAGTCATGATCACGATAGTATGATAGCGCAGCTTTTCAAGATTAAACTCTTCAGTTCCAATGCCGCAGCCCAATGCGGTAATCAACGTCCCCACTTCGGCGCTGGATAACATTTTGTCAAAGCGCGCTTTTTCAACATTGAGAATCTTTCCTTTTAGGGGCAGGATAGCCTGGGTTTTACGGGCACGACCCTGTTTTGCAGAGCCCCCTGCAGAGTCGCCCTCCACTAGGTACAGTTCAGACAGCGCAGGATCTTTCTCCTGACAATCTGCCAGCTTTCCTGGTAGTCCGGCAATATCTAGGGCACCTTTGCGGCGTGTCATCTCTCTGGCTTTGCGCGCCGCTTCCCGGGCACGGGCCGCATCAATCATCTTATTAACGATAGCCCGGGCTTCTTGGGGATATTCCATCAGGTAATCACTGAATTTTTCTCCCATTTCCTGCTCAACCGCTGTTTTAACTTCGGAGCTGACCAGTTTGTCTTTGGTCTGAGAGGAGAATTTGGGGTCAGGGACCTTAACCGAAATAATCGCAGTCAGACCCTCACGGGCATCATCCCCTGTGGTGCTGACTTTGGATTTACCATTGATACCCTCTTTCTCGATATAGCTATTCAGACCCCTTGTCAGAGCAGAGCGAAAACCGGCCAAGTGGGTACCGCCATCGCGCTGGGGGATATTGTTGGTATAACAAAGGATATTTTCCTGAAAACCATCATTCCACTGGAGCGCCACTTCAATACTGGTACCGTCATCCCGGTCATTGCTGAAATGCATTATTTTATTAACTGTGCTTTTATTAGTGTTGAGAAATTCAACAAAAGCACTAAGCCCGCCATCGTAGGCAAACTTTTCCTCTTTTCCTGAACGCTCATCCTGCAGCACCACACAGACGCCTGAGTTAAGGAAAGACAGTTCTCTAAGCCGCTTTGCCAACTGGTCATAGTAGAACTTGATATTAGTGAAGGTTTCCTCTGAGGGCTCAAAATAGACTTCTGTGCCGGTCTCATTTGTATCACCGATAATGGCGAGGGGACCCTGGGGAACACCGTGGGAATAGGTTTGCTCGTGGACCTTGCCATTGCGGCGAATAGTCAGACGCATTTCTTTGGACAATGCATTAACGACAGAGACCCCTACTCCATGAAGGCCACCAGATACCTTATAGCTGTTGTCATCAAATTTACCACCAGCATGCAGTACGGTCATAATAACTTCAGCGGCGGACACACCCTCATCGTGCATATCTGTGGGAATACCACGGCCATTATCTGACACAGTAATAGATTCATTGGGATGAATAACAATGCGGATTTCAGAACAATGACCGGCAAGCGCCTCATCAATAGAATTATCCACCACCTCAAACACCATATGGTGAAGGCCTGTGCCATCGTCTGTATCGCCAATATACATACCTGGGCGTTTTCGAACCGCGTCTAGCCCTTTAAGTACCTTAATACTCGAAGAGTCATAATTCGCTTCTTCACTCATAGCTTTTCAGTTTCCCGTTATTCAACCTTCTGAAGCCACCCCATGTTCCATGTGGAACATCTGGCAGGCCATTCCATCCACCAATAATTCAAAATCTTTCTTATCAACCCCAGTCATAAAATACTGACAATCGAGGTCATTTAAGCAACTCACCACCTGAGCCCTGTGCTCATAGTCCAACTCCGCAGGCAAGTCATCCAACAAAAACAGACAAGACTGACCCATCTTTTTGCGATAATGGGTGGCCTGAGCTAACTTTAACGCATAGACCAGCAGTTTGGTCTGGCCTCTAGAAAGGCGATCTGCAGCAGCCACCCCATCTACCTTTATTCTTATATCAGCTTTATGGGCACCATGGTTTGTTGCCCCAACCGCTAAATCCCTCGCTCGATCTGCCTCAAACACATCAGCAAGATCTGCCTGGTCTGACCAACCCTGATAATAATCAAGCTGCAACTCTCCCAAGCCTTCAAATACCATTGCCAGTTCTCGAACATCTGGCACCAACTCCGCCAAATAGCGGCGGCGATATTGAGAAACCTGCTCTGCCAGAGGGACCAATTCAGCCGTCCAAACCCGAAGAGAATCGTCGTCCATTCTACCATGACGGAGCAGTTGATTGCGCTGTTTTAACGCCTTTTGAAACCTGCGCCACAGCGCCCTGTATTCAGGTTCCACGTGGAACACACCCCAATCAAGAAACTGGCGTCGCTGGAGCGCCCCACCCTCAAGCAAAGTAAAACTATGGGCATCAATCAGCTGCAATGGTAACTCTTCTACCAACTGCACCGCTGACTGTAGGGCATTGCCGTCCAACCGAGCCTCAAAGCGGCCCTTGGTTGTGCGCTTTATTCCTAACTGGTGACTCGTGCCAGAGGTTGGGCGTTCTATACGCGCAGAGACCACAAGCTCATCAGCATTATTATTGACCACCACACGAAGGTCCCTGTGCTTAAAAGAGCGGCCACGGCCAAGGAGATATATGGATTCGAGAAGGCTGGTCTTACCGCTGCCATTGGCCCCATAAATAACATTAGCGCCAGGATGACAGGCAATCTGGACGCTCTTGAGGTTTCTTACCTGCAGAACATCCAGTTTTGATAAGTGCATAAAGATTAAAACTTAGACAGTGAGGACTGTCTTAACCCCAGCGCCATCAAAGGCGCATTGGCATAACAACATAGACGGCGCTGTCGTCCTTAGCATCCTGGACAAGGGCGCTGCTATTGGAATCGGACAGAGTGAACTTGATCTCAGAACCTTTAAGCACATTGAGCACATCAAGCAAATAACTGACATTAAAGCCGATCTCAAGATCATCTCCAGCATAGTTCACAGTCACTTCTTCCTCAGCCTCTTCCTGTTCAGGGTTATTGGCAACCATCTTCAGGGCCCCGGAGGACAATAAGATCCGGACCCCGCGATACTTCTCATTGGATAGAATCGCGGTGCGACCAAAGGCCTGTTTTAGCTCAGCACGATCACCGGTGACCAGTTTGTCACCACCTTTGGGCAACACACGGTCATAGTCAGGATAGGCGCCATCAACAAGTTTGGAGGTAAAGACATAGTCTGTACCAGTAATGCGAATATGGTTGGAACCCATGGAAACCTGAACATCCTCATCACCAAGCAATCGGGACAACTCCATCACCCCTTTGCGAGGCAAAATCGCAGTAGTAGTGCCATCCACAGCGACTTCACAGACACCATCACACAACGCCATTCTGTGGCCATCGGTAGCAACCGCACGCAGCTTGTTGGTCGACACCTCCCACAGCATGCCATTGAGGTAATATCTAACATCCTGCTGGGCCATGGCAAATGAAGTTGCCTCAATAAGCCCCTTAAGCACAGAGGCCTTCACTGTAAAGCCGATACTTTTCTCACCCTCATCTACAGAGGGGAACTCATTTGCAGGCAATGTCGCCAATGTAAACTTGCTGCGGCCGCTTTTAAGCTGAGCCTTGCCATCACTGCTAGAAAAATCGACCTGGGCACCCTCTGGCAGGGAGCGGCAGATATCCAAAAACTTCCGAGCTGAAACAGTTACTTCACCAACCTCAGCCACGGATGCCACCTCAGTGGATCCAATAATCTCTACTTCCAGATCAGTGCCGGTCAGAGACAGTCGATTATCTTCAAGGCTTAACAGAACGTTGGACAAAATAGGAAGGGTTTGACGGCGCTCAACCACACCTACAACCAGCTGCAGAGGGTTTAATAATGCTTCACGGGAAAGGCTGAATTTCATGGTAACTTTTGTTCTCCAACACTTTTGGAATAGTTAATAAAAAATGATCAGGTAGACAGTGTTCGGTAAAGATTTTTCAGATCCCGCTGCACTTCCCTGTCAATACTCTCTAATTCTTTAACCTTGCGGCATGCGTGCAAGACTGTTGTATGGTCGCGCCCCCCAAAAGACTCGCCAATTTCAGGCAGACTGTGGTTAGTCAGCTCCTTGGCTATCGACATAGCCACTTGCCTGGGCCGCGCCACGGATCTACTTCGACGCTTGGAAAGCAGATCCGACATTTTTAATTTGTAATAGTCGGCCACCACTCTCTGAATATTGTCTATGGTAACTAGCTTATCCTGCAGTGCCAATAAGTCTTTGAGTGATTCGCGAATTAAATCAATATCAATGGTGCGTCCGGTAAATTGAGCATGGGCCATAACCCGCTTTAGTGCACCTTCCAACTCACGAACATTAGAGCGAATACGCTGGGCAATAAAGAATGCGGCATCCTTGGACAATGCCACCCCTACCTGCTCAGCCTTATTCATCAAAATAGCCGCGCGAGTTTCCAGCTCCGGTGGCTCAACCGCCACGGTCAGGCCCCAGCCAAAGCGGGACTTCAAGCGCTCTTCCACCCCGTCAATCTCTTTGGGGTAGCGATCACAGGTCAGGATCATCTGTTGACCGCCCTCAAGCAGCGCATTGTAGGTATGGAAAAACTCCTCCTGAGAACGCTCTTTGCCAGCAAAGAACTGAATATCATCAATCAGCAGCGCATCGACAGAACGGTAAAAACGCTTGAACTCGTCAATCGCCTTCAGCTGCAGAGCCTTTACCATATCTGCAACAAAGCGCTCAGAATGAAGATAGACTATTTTTGCATCAGGCTTTTTGGCTTTAAGGGCATTACCTACGGCATGCATCAGGTGGGTTTTACCCAAACCAACGCCGCCATATATAAACAGCGGGTTATAGGAACCACCAGGATTCTCTGCCACCTGCTGAGCCGCCGCAAACGCTAGCTGGTTTGACTTACCTTCAACAAAACTGTCAAAGGTAAAATTATTATTAAGGTTAGTTTTAAGACTAGTTTCCGCTGCTGACTGAATAGTGGCTGGAGCATCGACGATAATTCTCGACTCCTCAGTGTCGACTCGATCTACTGACAACTCCTCTCGCAACGGCTTCGAACGACGGGCCAGGATATTGGTTTCGCCATTAGCCGACTGAGATTCAGCTTGCTGTGCTTTACCTACCACACCAAGAGAGATTGCCTGACCGCCAAAGTCAGCGTAGAGCTGTTCAATGCGGGAGAGAAATTTATTCTTAACCCAGTCCTCAATAAACCGGTTCGGTGCCATTAATTGAACCACAACAGCATCAGAGTGAGAGCCCGGTGGAACATGCACTGTCAGGGGTCTGATCCAAGTATTGTATTGTTGCTCAGGCAACTCATTACGAAGTTGACTCTGGCATTGAGACCAAACTGTTTCCGGCACATCAAACCCCATTTTCAAACCCTTAAAGACAGCGACATGTTTTCAACAGAGCCATAAAAACTCAGATAAGGAGATAGAAGCCCCTACCTTGAAGACCCGAATAGTAGAACTTTTTATTGCTCTTTATAATTATTTAACTTCAGAAGAATATTATACAAAGCAAGCGCAATTATCCACACCAGAAAAACAAGAACAAAGGTATTAAAAATAAAAAAGCTTATATTTATCAGAACGTTATATAAAAACAAACTTTTTTTTATCAACAGCGAGAAAAAATAAACTGGTTAATTTTTAATCAAATTGTGGGGATAACCTGTGGATATACAGTATAAAACCAGTGCTTAAACCAGAATATCGGTCATTTTTTGCCAGAAGGCCAATCAGCTAATAATCGAAGGTGACTAAATAAAGTTTGTTGGTCACTTTCCAATACAGAATGAAGAGAATATACGCCCTAACAGGTCATCCGATGAGAACTGTCCGGTAATCTCGGACAGGTGATTTTGCGCCTGACGCAGATCCTCCGCCAGCAATTCCCCAGCCCCAGCCAACTCAAGTTGCCGAATACCGGCAACGACCAAATCCCGAGCTTTGACTAGCGCATCAAGGTGTCGACGCCGGGCGGAAAACAACCCCTCCGCCTGTCCTTGATAACCAGCCATCTGATGAAGATAGGCACCCAACTCTGTAAAACCTCGCCGATCCTTAGCCGACAGCGCAAAGCAGCCTTTACGGCTGCTAACCGCTCCAGGGGCTTGATCGCAGAGATCAATCTTATTTAGCACTAGGATTACTGGTTGTCTGGCGTCTGGGTAACGGGAAAAGTACTCGGGCCAAATATCTTCCAGCACAGGATTTCTAGTTTGGGTGATATCAACCACAAACACAATCACATCCGCCTGTTCAATCTCATTCCAGGCCCTGCGCACGCCTTCTTGCTCAATCTCATCATCAGTCTCGCGCAACCCCGCAGTATCAACAATATTGAGCGGCATGCCATCGACCACAACTCTTTCTCTGAGCACGTCTCTGGTAGTACCCGGAACCGGGGTCACAATAGCAGTTTCAGTGCCAGCCAGAGCATTTAGCAAACTGGACTTGCCGGCATTTGGTTTACCTGCCAGCACCAGAGTCATGCCATCACGCAACAAAGATCCTTGCCGGGCTCGGTAAAGAATATCCTCTAGCTCTGTAGTAAGGTTGTGCAGATTGTCACGGAGTCTTCTATCCGCAAGAAAATCTATCTCCTCCTCTGGAAAATCAATCGCCGCTTCAACATAGATACGCAGCTGAATCATGTTTTCCACTAGTTGATTAACCAGTTGGGAAAACTCGCCCTGCATAGACCGAACCGCAGACTGGGCCGCCTCAAATGATGAGGCATCAATCAGATCAGCAATAGCCTCTGCCTGAGCTAGATCCATCTTATCGTTAAGAAAGGCCCTTTCACTAAACTCTCCCGGTCGCGCTAGCCTGGCGCCAAGCTCAACACAGCGCTGTACCATGAGGTCCATAACCACTGGGCCACCATGGCCCTGCAGTTCCAATACATTTTCACCGGTAAATGAATTTGGCCCAGGGAAATACAAGGCTACACCCTCGTCAATGCTATCGCCCTCAGCATCCACAAACTGACTGTAGGTTGCTGTTCTCGGTTGTAGGGTTTGTCTCCCTGCTAACAAGCCAGCTGAAAAGACAGATAAGTCCCCGCCAGACAGGCGCACAATACCTACACCTCCGCGCCCTGGCGCTGTAGCGATGGCGACAATAGTATCTGTATTATTTTGTAACTGGTTTTGATTCATAGGTTAATTATGCCAGAGAAAAAAGGCCCCTGAAGAGGAGCCTTTTATCAACTGTTGTTAGCTTTTCTTGCTGGTCGCTAACTGCATGTTCACCACCCATTGCTGCAACATAGACAGCAGATTATTGACTGTCCAGTAAAGCACCAGGCCAGCAGGGAAGAACATAAAGAATACTGTAAACATAATGGGCATCAGCTTCATTACCTTGGCCTGCATTGGGTCCGTGGGCATAGGTTGCATTTTTTGCATCAGTAGCATGCTTCCACCCATTATTATTGGGAGCACAAAAAACGGATCCTTGGCCGAAAGATCCTGAATCCACAAGATCCAGGGAGTATGGCGAATTTCAACCGACTCCAATAATACCCAGTAAAGTGCGATAAATACTGGCATCTGCAACAGCATGGGCAGACAGCCGCCGGCTGGATTAACCTTCTCTTTTTTATACAGCCCCATCAATTCCTGGGACATCTTTTGACGGTCATCACCGTAGAGTTCTTTTAATCTGGCCATCTCTGGCTGCAAATTACGCATCTTGGCCATGGATTTAAGGCTGGCGGCTGACAGAGGGTAAAGTAGAATTTTAATAAGTATAGTCAGCAGTATAATAGACCAACCCCAGTTACCCAGTAATGAGTGGATATACTGCATCGAGGCGAAAATAGGTTTGGCCAGCATCCACAGGAAACCATAGTCCACAGTCAGATCCAAATAGTCAGCCAATTCAGCAAGGGTATCCTGATCCTTGGGCCCTACATAAAATTGTGCTTTGTAATCACCGGACCCGCCAGCGGCAACGGATATTTTTTCTCCCACAAAGCCCATCAAATAAATATCCTGCCCTTTTGACTGGCGCAGGCTAAAGGAGTTTGTATCTTCTCTTGGTGGTATCCAGGCACTAACAAAATAGTGCTGCACCATGGCTACCCAGCCTCCCGCTACTGCCTCCTTTAAAGACTCGTCCTGCATATCGGAGAAATCATACTTGGCATAATTAGTCTCATTTTGCCTCAGTGCCGCACCAAGATAAGGCTGCATGCCACCACTGGACTGGACTATAGGTTGCTTGGAATCTCTCTTTATCTGTCCATAAAATGCTGCTTCCCAAGCTTGGTCACTGAGATTATTAATCTGGTACTCAACACCTATGGTGTAACTGCCAGGCACAAAATGGAACCGCTTTACAATGCGCGCATCGCCTTGCTTAAGGGTCAAATCCACATGCAGGTGCTGGTCACCGCCAAGCAATTCATAGTTGTTACTGGCAACCGCAAATTGGGGACGCCCATCCACTGTGTCTGTAGCATTGGCACCAATCAAGCCGCTCTGGGCTATATATAGTTGATCTGATCTGGTCAGCAAAGTAAAAGGCTCACCCCCGTCATTAGCCATAGCTGTTAAGTGCTTCAGCAAACGCACCTCAACAATATCGCCACCCAAAGTATCAATCGTCACCTGCAGAAGATCGGTGGTTACTTTAACCAATCCAGATGTCTGCTCAACCTGAGGTACCTCTGCGGGTTCAAACTGCATTTGCGGCAAATCCGAACTAAGGTCTTCCACTGGTTCTGATGGGATTTCAGAGACCACGGTTGCAACGCTTTGTGGTTCAGCCTCAACACCCATTTGAACCTCTCTGTCGCCAAAACGGTCCCACTCAATAATTAACAGCCAGGCCACCAGACCAATGGCGACCAGGTTTAATGATTTTTGCCAATCCATACTATTTATTACTCTGTGTGATTACTATTGCAGGTAGTTTTTTGTTCTGTGTCAGAATGCTCAACAACAGGGTCATAGCCACCAGGATGAAAAGGATGGCATTTTATAAGCCTTAACACCGTAAGGTAACCCCCCCTAAAAAAACCGTAACGTTCAAAAGCCTCTTCTGCATAACTCGAGCAACTGGGATAAAAGCGGCAGTTGCGACCCGTCATTGGACTAATCGCATATTGATAAAACTTAATTAGCTTTATAACTAACTTACCCATTTTTTCCACCAGCAGGTGCACAGCGCTGCAGCAGTCTGCCCCAAGATTGCTCTAACAACAAGGTCAACTCTTTTTGGTTTAGCTTAATAGCATCTTTGCGCACCAAAAAGATAATATCCAGAGGCAGAGGAAATTGCACCAGCCGAAAAGATTCACGAACGGCGCGCTTGATTTGGTTGCGGCCAACGGCCGTGGGAACATTTTTCTTGCCAATAACCAGACCGAGTCGAGATAGACTCAGGTCAGTAGGTTTGGCGAGTATCAGAAGTGCGGGGTGAGCGACTTTAATCCTATTGCTATTAAACACCTCTTGAAATTCAGAGGGTTTAAGCAGGCGTCGATCCTTACTAAAAGCGTAACTGGGCACGGAGCCCACAAACCTTATGCAGCCAGGCGCTTACGGCCTTTTGCACGTCGACGGTTCAATACAGCGCGGCCGCCTTTGGTGGCCATACGGGCTCTGAAGCCGTGGGTGCGCTTGCGCTTCAAGTTACTTGGTTGAAATGTTCTTTTCATGGCATCAAATCCAGAGATTAAGCTCAGTACTGTTTAAAGGCGGGCGATTCTAATGAAATTCTGGCATTAGATCAACGATTTATTGTTTATCAACCATTAGTTGTTTAAAAAAGGTACCTATACAAAACCAACCACAACAGCAACACAATTTACTGACAGTAACTGCACAATCTAGCGCGGGTCCTCAAGCAGCGATTAACTAGCTGTAGATAGCAGAGGTATAAATAAAATAATTAACCACCGAAACCAGCAAATAGTCCATCAATCGCAGCTATCTCCAAAAATCCATACAGGCCGGCAAAAATATGATCACAAAACAAAAGCTGGACTACCCAACTGGTTATACAGCCAAATATCTAGCCTTACACATTGATAATAATAGGTTTTCTAAAGATACCCACAAAAAATGGCCCCCGTAATAACAGTAACAATAAATAACTACATACTATATACAGATAATATTACTAACTTACTTATATAAAGTAACAATACAAACAAATAAAACTGCTTAATATTTAAACACACACCCGTATAATGGGCGGCTAATTTAAAGCAGTGTGACAACCTATGCTACACCCAGATCAATTTGACGTTATTGTTATCGGCGGCGGCCATGCTGGAACTGAGGCCTGTCTTGCTGCTGCTCGCATGGGCTGCAGTACCCTGCTGCTGACTCACAATATCGAAACTCTGGGTCAAATGTCATGCAACCCTGCTATTGGTGGCATAGGTAAAAGCCATCTGGTTAAGGAAATTGATGCGCTGGGTGGTGCTATGGCAACCGCCACAGATTTTGGTGGTATCCAGTTTAGAGTGCTGAACGCGAGAAAAGGCCCAGCGGTGCGAGCTACGAGAGCTCAGGCTGACCGCATTCGTTACAAGGCAGCTATTCGCCATATCCTGGAAAACCAACCTAATCTGACTATTTTTCAGCAGGCGGTCGATGACCTGATCATTGAACAAGATCGGGTTACTGGTGTTGTTACCCAGATGGGCCTGAAGTTTAAAGGCAAGACTGTGGTGGTTACCGCCGGTACGTTTTTAGCTGGTCTTGTGCACATTGGTTTGGAGAACCACTCCGCTGGCAGAGCCGGAGATCCCCCGGCAGAGAATCTTGCGCAAACACTTCGCGAATTGCCATTTCGGGTAGAGAGACTAAAAACTGGCACACCACCAAGAATTGACGCTCGCTCGGTGGACTTTACTTCTTTACAGGAACAATGGGGCGATCAGCCAGAACCTGTGATGTCCTACATGGGAAAGTTAGAGGATCACCCTCAGCAGACCTGCTGCTGGATTACCTACACTAATAAAAACACCCACGATATTATTCGCGGTGGTATGGATCGCTCGCCAATGTACACTGGTGTTATCGATGGTGTTGGCCCTAGGTACTGCCCTTCCATTGAGGATAAAGTGGTGCGCTTTGCGGATAAGGACCAACATCAGATTTTTATTGAACCTGAGGGACTGGATACCCATGAACTCTACCCCAATGGAATCTCTACAAGTCTGCCGTTCGATGTGCAGTTAAATCTGGTTCGATCTATTGTTGGTTTTGAGAATGCCCATATCACCAGGCCCGGCTATGCTATCGAGTACGATTATTTTAATCCTCAAGATCTTAAATACAGCCTTGAGACCAAAGCAATTCAAGGATTATTTTTTGCTGGCCAAATAAATGGCACTACCGGCTACGAAGAAGCTGCAGCTCAAGGGTTGTTGGCTGGCAGCAATGCAGCATTGCAAGCTCAGGAAAAGGAATCCTGGTGTCCCCGCCGCGATACCGCCTACACCGGTGTTTTGGTGGATGACCTGATCAGCATGGGTACCTCTGAACCTTATCGCATGTTTACCAGTCGTGCGGAATACAGATTATTGCTCCGTGAAGACAATGCAGATTTACGGTTGACAGAAACAGGCCGAGAGCTTGGGTTGGTTGATGATAATCGCTGGCAGCATTTTAATGAAAAGCGCGAAGCAATAGAGTTAGAGCGACAGCGCTTAAAAGACACCTGGGTACAGCCTGGGTCTGCCGAGGCTCAGAAGCTTGCCGAGCATATCGAAAACAAACTTGCCCATGAGTACAACCTGTTTGATCTGTTAAAGCGTCCCGAATTGAATCATCAGATAATTTCATCCCTTTACCCTGAGGGCCCGATCAACCTTAAACCCGCTGTTGCGGAACAGGTGGAGATTGATGCCAAGTATTCTGGCTATATCAATCGCCAGCAAGATGAGATTGATCGCATGCAGCGTCATGAGAACACTGCAATACCAGCCGGCTTCGATTATCAGGGTATCAGTGGCCTGTCCAATGAGGTTAAACAGAAGCTCAGCGACGCCCTTCCAGAAACCCTAGCCAGAGCTGCTCGTATTCCAGGGGTCACCCCAGCCGCCATTTCACTATTATTGGTGTCGTTGAAAAAAAATGCCGCCTAGAACGCAAACCATTTATGGCAGCGGTGCGGAAACTGCCAAAACTAACCTTTTGGTTGCCGGTCTCGACAGCATGGCCGTCGACTACTCGGCCACTCAACTGCAATTGCTGTTAAGTTATTTATATATGCTCGAGCGCTGGAATAAAACCTATAACCTCACAGCAGTGCGTGACCCGATACAGATGATAC
>CAXAJC010000004.1:0-38267 GCA_963969005.1 uncultured Cellvibrionales bacterium
CAGTAGAGTACTCGTTAACCATTAACAGTCCTTACCGCTCAGATAAAAACACCGATGGACAGCAGTTAAAGAGAGAATATTTAGATTAAAAGAAAGACATACCACCCTGGATAAGTGGCGCGTACAGCTTGAACGAATAATGTCCATATACATATTTCGTGGCATAAATACCCCATACGTATCGGATTTCTATCGCCTGCAAAAAAACGTAACTGGCGAACAACCCGTTTGTTTTTATTCAGTGCTACAAAACGAAGGTACCTAAGTTACCTGATTTTCGCAAGGGGATTTAAACGCTTTTATTTTATCGAGGAGAGGTAAAGATTTTTTTAGAGAAAAAAAACATGTTGGATAGGAAATAAATATTAGTGCTTTTTTACGGCCAAACCCTCGCATGGTATGGCCGCAATTAAAATATTACCCAATCAAAAAATGACTGACAAACAAAGTTTTTAACTGAGAAATTTATTTATAAAAATTAGTCAAAAGCATGGCGCAAAACAATGGTTTCAACCCGATCCGGGCCTGTCGAAACCACATCTACTGGCGCGCCAGTCAATTCTTCAATGCGATTAATATAATTTCTCGCAGCCGGCGGCAAGTCTTCTATGCGCTGAGCACCCACAGTCACATCCGTCCAACCGGGCATGGTTTCATAGACAGGTGTGATATTTTCGAAGTCATCTGCATGCATTGGAATACCAGCATCGGTGCCATCGGCATTGATATAGGCCACACAAATATTAACCTCTTCCAGACCATCCAAGACATCCAGCTTGGTCAAGCAGATACCGGAAATACTGTTAATTCGCACCGCTTGACGCAGAGCCACCGCGTCAAACCAGCCACAGCGGCGGGAGCGACCAGTGGTAGTGCCAAACTCATGCCCTTTCTCACCCAGATACTGACCAATTTCACAGTGCAGCTCGGTGGGAAATGGACCAGAGCCAACTCTGGTGGTGTAGGCTTTGGTAATACCCAGCACATAGTCCAGATACAATGGGCCAAAGCCAGAACCTGTGGCAGTGCCACCGGCCGTAGTATTGGATGAGGTCACATAGGGATAGGTGCCGTGGTCAATATCCAACAGCGAGCCCTGAGCCCCTTCAAACAAAATATCTTCGCCAGCTTCCCGGGCATCATGAAGCAGTTTGGTAACATCTCCCTTCATGGGCAATAGTTCCGCTGCCCATTCCCTAGCCTGGGCCAGTGTCTCTTCAAAGTCCACTGGCTCCGCCTTGTAGTATTGGGTCAGAGCAAAGTTGTGGTATTCGAGAACTTCTTTTAGCTTCTCGGCAAAGCGATCCATATTAGCCATATCGCCCAGTCGCAAACCACGACGGGCCACTTTGTCTTCATAGGCCGGGCCAATACCGCGACCCGTGGTGCCGATCTTGGCTTTGCCTCGGGCGGCTTCACGAGCCTGATCCAGAGCAATATGGCAGCCCAGAATCAATGGGCAGGAACCAGACACCACCAGGCGATCACGCACCTGCACGCCGCGCTCCTCAAGCATTTTAATTTCTTTAAGCAGTGCATCCGGGGCGACCACCACACCATTGCCAATCACACAGGTAACATGGTCGCGCAAAATACCGGATGGAATAAGGTGTAGTGCCGTTTTCTTGCCGTCGATAACCAATGTGTGGCCAGCATTGTGGCCGCCTTGAAAGCGCGCTACCAGGGCTGCTTTGTCAGTTAAAAGATCGACGATCTTACCTTTGCCCTCGTCCCCCCATTGGGAACCAAGAATAACGACATTTTTACCCATAAGAATACTTACTCGAAAAAATTACACCACCTGATCACGGGGATCAGGACAACTTGTTAATAACATATTGACCGTCCTGCTTTACCAGCTGACGATCACAGTTTATCTCATTAAAATCTACATTTTGCCCGGCAAAGCCCTGTACCACCCGGTTGCCCTGACTGCGCAGCAGCGTTACCTGACGCTGACATTCAGGATCATTACTGGCTGGCACAAATATGCCCCCCAGATTATCTCTGCTGCCCTGCCCCTGAGTTACCAGAGACTTAAGGTCACAGGCAAATCCGGTGGCTGGGCGGGAGCGACCAAAGGCCTCACCCACATGATCATAGCGCCCACCATTGCCCAGTGCCTTGCCATAGCCCTGCACATAGGCGGCAAAAACCACCCCGGTGTGATAGTGATAGCCAGGCATTTCACCCAGATCCAAATAGATGCTAACGCCTGCATTCTCGAGGGCTGCGATAATATTTTCCAGCTGCGCAATAGCCTCTGTAACCACTGCAGGCGCACCGGCCAGCGCTGCTTTCGCTTTTTCCAGCAATTCGCTACTGCCAGCCAGACCGGGCAGTGCGTTCAACCAGCCAGCTAATTGGCTGTCGCCAATATTGGCATCGACCCATTGACTCAACTCACCGCTGGCTTTTCGCTGCAATAATTCAAATAGCTCAGTTTCCTGATCGCTGGTCAGATCTGCGCTGGCCAGCAGCCCGCGAAAAATGTCCACATGACCAAGATCCAGGTGCACATCGTTGACACCTGAGGTCTTTAAAGTCTGTAAAAATAATTCAATAACTTCGATATCTGCCGCTAGTGTAGCCTCACCAAACAGCTCAACACCCACAGAGATTGGTGTGCGCGATTCCAGAGGCCCTCGTGGGCGTGTGTGAAGAACTGTGCCTGCATAACAGAGTCTATTGGGGCCTTCGCGGCGCAGGCTGTGTGCATCCATACGAGCGGTCTGAGGAGTAATATCGGCGCGAATACCCATCATGCGCCCACTGATCTGGTCAGTGACACGGAAGGTCATCAAATCCAAATCCGAGCCTGAACCACTAAGCAGGGATTCAGTGAATTCAACCATGGGAGGAATTACCAGGTCATAGCCCCAGTTGTGATAGAGATCTAATAGCTTGCGGCGCAGATGCTCGACAACCTGTGCTTGCCCGGGCAGCACTTCATCGACGCCATCAGGCAACAACCAACGATCTACATTTTTCACAATAACCCCTTGTTAATGTCGGGCCAGCTTAAAAAATCAGCAGGCAGAGCCCAATCAACATACTAAACAAACCGATAAAACGCATGGACCTGTTGTCCACTTCGGCCAGACTTGCGGCCATATCGCGCCATCGATTGGGCGACAAGAACGGTATAATACCTTCAAATACCAGCATCAATCCCACTGCTCTACCAAGTTCTTCGAGCATCTGTGTTCACCTCAAATTCGGCATAAAAAAACCGAGTCGCCCCGGTTTTCGAATTCTAACAAAATAGCCCTCAATGTGGCAGAGGTTTTTGCACTAATTGATTGCATCAATAGTCCATCCACCCCTGCTACTCCAGATGGGCATAATCTATCTGGAGTTTTGCTTATTGAGGTATCTAAAGAAGTCACTGTCTGGCTCAACCAACAGAATGTCGCCTTTGTTGGCAAAGGAGCTCTTATAAGCATTGAGACTGCGCACAAAGGAGTAAAACTCTGGATCGCGCTGATAGGCATTGGCATAGATAGCCGCCGCTTCCGCATCGCCCTCACCACGTAACTCTTCAGCATCGCGGTAGGCATTGGCCAGTTCGATAGTGCGCTCGCGATCGGCAGAGGCGCGAATTTTTTCCGCTTTCTCTTTACCGGTGGAACGTAGCTCCCGAGCTTCTTTTTCCCGCTCCGCAGTCATCCGACGGAAAACCTGACTACTGACCTCTTGGGGCAGATCAATACGCTTGACTCGCACATCCACCACCTCAATTCCCAGCTCATCTAATACAGTACTGTTGAGGTCTTCGGTGATATTCTTCATCAGCAGATCGCGCTCACCAGAAACCACTTCGTTGAGTGTACGGGTACCAAACTGATTTCTAAGTCCATCATTGACTCGGTTGGCCAGGCGATTCTGTGCCACTGACTCGACACCACCGGTTTTTGTGTAGTAAGCCTCTACATTGGCAATACGCCATTTTGCATAGGAATCTACAATCAGTCGTTTCTTCTCAACGGTGAAGAAGCTGGCAGGCTGGGCATCCACGGTCAAAACTCGTGCATCAAATATGCGCACATTGTCAACGAAAGGCATTTTGAGGTGCAGACCGGGTTGAATATCGCCCTCTATCAACTCACCAAACCGCAGCTTGATACCTCGCTCAAATTCACTCACTACAAATAGCGAGCTCTGCACAACAACCAGCGTAAGAGCCAGCAGAACGATTGTTTTAATTGAACTACTCATCGTCGTCTCTCCGATTGAACTCGTTCACTATTTTTCTGTAATTTCTCAATCACCTCATTAGCGATGCGATCGACCATCTGCTCGCTGGTTCCGGACCCGCGACTTACGGCGGCTGAAGAGCCCTGCTGAACAATTTTATCCAGCGGCAGATACAGCATGTTGTTACCACCCTCTGTATCCACAAGCACCTTGCTGCTATTGGTCATCACCTCTTCTATAGCATCGAGATACAGGCGCTCACGGGTTACCTTTGGCGCTTTCTTGTACTCCTCTAACAACTTGGTAAAACGATTCGCTTCACCCCGGGACTTGGAAACCACCTGAGACTTGTAACCATTAGCCTCTTCACGGAGGCGCTGAGCTTCACCGCGCGCCTCTGGGATAATGCCGTTGGAATAGGCCTGAGCCTCATTCACCAACCGCTCCAAATCTTCTCGCGCCTTAATCACATCATCGTAGGCCGCTTTCACCTCTGTGGGTGGACGCGCTTCTTCGATATTGATCTTGACCACGTTGATACCACTGCCGTAGACATTTAAGAGATCCTGCAGCTTCTGGGCTGTGCCGTCAGCTACCTGCTCACGACCAGTAGAGATCACACCATCCAAGCCGGTGCTTCCAACTACATGGCGCAGAGCACTGTCGGTAGCCTGTTTCAGGCTGGTCTCTGGATCTTTAATATTGAGCACAAAGTCTCTTGCGTTGGCAATGTTGTACTGCACCGTTAGGGAGATTTCTACAATATTCTCATCCTGAGTTAGCATCAGGCCACGAGCCGAATACTGGCGCTCTTCGGTCACACGAACCATCACCACTTTATCGATCAGAGGCGGATTCCATTTAAGGCCCGCACCCAATGTGTCATGGTATTTACCAAGCCTCAGAACCAGAGCCTCCTCTTTCTCATCGACTTGATACACACCTAGTAGAGCCCAGATAATGGCGATTACCAAAAGACCTATGGGCACTAAACTCTTGCCGCTACCACCGGCACCAGATCCTGAACCCCCGCCTGCAAATGCTGAAAAGGTCTCTTTAAGCTTTTTTATCGCTTCGTCTATATCTGGTGGCCCCTCATTGTTGCGGTTACCGCCCCATGGGTCCTTACCACCACCCGGTTCATTCCAGGCCATAATGTTCTCCAATTAAAAGTTAATGTTGCAATGAGGTTATAGCGCTTCGTCACCCTATTTACAAAGTGACCAAATCCTGCAATTTCAACCCCGAAGTCTTCAGCAGGCGCAAAAATTCATTCTCCGCCAGCTTTATTTCCAAATTTAAGTCACCCTGATCACTGACCTTTTCCGCCACCACTGCCTTGTGGCTGTAAAGCGCGGCCCGAAAAGCCCCCTGATCAGGTTGCAGCTGCAAGTGTTTGTGGACAAGTTTGCCCGGTAAACGCTGTATCACCGCTTGCAGCAGCAAATCCAAGCCCTGACCCGACAGGGCAGACAACCATACGGCCACCGGCATACCATCATCGTCACGCTCAATACGTGGTTGCGGATCATCCAACAGATCAATCTTGTTGTAAACCATTAGCGTAGGCAATTCATGGGCATCGATCTCTTTTAGCACCTCTTGCACCCGCTCAATATTGATACTGCGCTCTTCCGCTGCCGCATCCACAACATGAATCAACAGTGTAGCGGAGGCTGCTTCTTCCAATGTGGCCCTAAATGCATCCACCAAACGGTGGGGCAGATGACTGATAAAACCCACAGTATCTGCAAAAATCACTGAACCCTGCTCAGGCACATCCAGGCGCCTCATGGTCGGATCCAATGTGGCAAACAGTTGATCTGCAGCAAAAACGTCGGAACCGGTCAGATTGTTAAACAGGGTAGATTTACCGGCATTGGTATAGCCCACCAGTGAAACAGTGGGTATCTCAGCCCTGTCTCTGGAGCGGCGACTCTGATTGCGCTGCTTTCTCACTTTCTCCAAACGCTTCTTAATAGTCTGGATACGGTCTCGAACCATGCGCCGATCAGATTCTAACTGGGTTTCACCCGGGCCGCGCATACCTATGCCACCTTTTTCCCTATCTAGGTGAGTCCAACCACGCACCAACCTTGACGACAGATGCTGCAGTTGCGCCAGCTCAACCTGCAACTTGCCCTCATGGGTGCGGGCACGCTGGGCAAAAATATCCAGAATCAGGCCGGTTCTATCCAGTACACGGCACTTTAATTCGGCTTCGAGATTGCGTTCCTGGCTGGGAGAGAGATTATGGTTGAATATAACCAGTTCGGCGTCACAGCTTCTGACAGTGCTGGCTATTTCGTCCAGCTTGCCTGTGCCAACAAAAAATTTGGCGTGGGGGGATTGGCGAGACCCGGTCAAAAACTCGACCGGATCACCACCTGCAGATATCACTAACTCTTCAAATTCCCTTGGGTCTTCGGGTTCTGATTCACTATTCAGCTTGAGGTGAACAAGAACCGCGCGCTCGCCAAAATCAGGTCGTTCAAAAAATAATGACACTCGTTTTAGTAGTTGTCGTCGCTGTAGTTACCAGCATCGTCATCTGACATCCCACCCTGGGCATTGCTGGCAGGCAGACGGACCGCACGAGATGGAACCACTGTAGAGATTGCATGTTTATAAACCATCTGACTGACGGTGTTTTTCAACAGCACAACAAACTGATCGAAAGACTCAACCTGTCCCTGCAGCTTAATACCGTTAACAAGAAAGATGGAAACTGGAATACGCTCTTTTCTTAGGACATTCAGAAAAGGGTCTTGTAGATTATGCCCTTTTGACATTTTACTACTCCTTAATATTGAAAATTCAATGGGTGCCACAATAGTCGCGGCAAAAATTTCGGTGGGATTGCAACTCACCGGATAACAGGAATTATATCCTAGCCATAGTATAGTATATGGGCGCCAATTGAAGTAATTTCAAGCTCTGATTACAGATCTTTTCCGTGCTCAAAAATTCATCCTGATTATCTGCTTTAATTTCAATAGCTTGGGGCCAATTGCGCAGCCAGGTTAGCTGTCGTTTGGCCAGTTGACGGGTAGCGATTACTGCTTTTTCCACTGCATCCTGCAAACTGCAGTCCCCGGCACAGTAATCCCATAACTGGCGATAACCCACCGAGCGAATCGCTGGAAGGTTGATATGCAGATCACCACGCTCATAAAGCCCCTTAACTTCCTCGGCAAAACCAAGGGCCATCATGGCCTCAAATCGCTGTTCTAGACGTTGATGCAGCAGGCTTCGGTTCTGCGGAATTAAAGCAATCTGACGAAAATCATACTGCTGTGCAAGTCCACCAACAGACTCGGCCTGCAGTGCCGACATAGGTTCACCAGTCACCTGATACACTTCCAGAGCCCGCTGTATGCGCTGGGAATGATTGGGGTGCAGACGACTGGCAGTCTGCGGATCAACCAGCTGCAGCTCTGCATAAAGACTGGGCCAGCCCTCTTTCGCGGCACGCTGTTCCAAATCATCACGGATGCTCTGGTCAGCCTCGGGCAGTTGGGACAACCCCTCCAGCAGCACCTTAAAATACATCATGCTGCCACCCACCAGAAGAGGTATGCGCCCGGAGGCACTGATCTCAGCCATTTCCCGGCGCGCATCGGCAAGAAATTCTGCAGCGCTGTAGATTTCAGACGGATCGCGAATATCCAGAAGGCGATGAGGCGCCTGAGCCAGCGTCTCTGCATCGGGCTTGGCACTGCCGATATTGAGATAGCGATAGACCTGGGCCGAATCTACATTGATCAGCTCCACCGGCAGATGTTTGCGCAATTCAATGGCCAGCGCGGTTTTACCGCTAGCGGTGGGTCCCATGACAGTGATAGCCAATGGCTTTTTGATCATGCTTAACGACCGCGCAGAAACAGTTTATCCAACTCATCCAGAGTCAGCTGCGACCAGGTTGGACGGCCATGGTTGCACTGGCCACTGCGCTCTGTGGCTTCCATATCCCGCAGCAGCGCATTCATTTCGGGAATGGTTAGCTTGCGATTGGCGCGCACCGAACCATGACAGGCCATGGTCGATAGAATTTCATTAATATGGTGGCGAATGCGCTCGGAAGAACCGTGCATAAGCAAATCCGAGATAACATCTCGAAGCAGACCCTCTACCTCTGAACCTCGCAAAATCGCCGGAATTTCCCGGACAATAATACTTTCTGCCGCGGCCCGTTCCACCGTAAAACCCAGCTGGCTGAAAATCTCTGAGCTCTTGTCCGTAATCTCCGCCTCACGCTCACTAACTGACAAACTCTCGGGCACTAACAAAGGCTGGGAGACCAGTCCCTGATTATCAAAAGCGGTTTTCATTGACTCGTAGGTGATGCGTTCATGGGCCGCGTGCATATCAACAATAATCATGCCCTGGGCATTTTCCGCCAGAATATAGATACCTTTTAACTGAGCAATGGCGAAGCCCATAGGCGGTATATCGCCCTGTTCTTCTGGCATCTGGGTGTTATAGAGACTCTGATAGGCACTCATGGGCGTGCTAACCGTACCCTGACTGGGCGCATAGCTCGAAGCATTCTGAGATTGTCCCTTGCCCGATGGAAACTGCAGCGTCGACTGATTGGGTTGCCATTCGGTTTGCTGGGAACTCTGCAACTGGCCTGTTGCCATCTCCCCCTCCTGCAGATGATCCTGAGGGCGGTCCTGGGCCAGTGCCTTGTTCAAGGTGCCGTAGACAAAACCATGGATAGAGCGGCTATCGCGGAAACGAACCTCATGCTTGGTGGGATGCACATTGACATCCACATCTGCAGGTTCAATTTCCAGAAACAACACATAGGCGGGGTGTCGGCCATGATAAAGCACATCCTGATAGGCCTGACGAATGGCATGGGACACCACTTTGTCACGAATACAGCGGCCATTGACAAAAAAGTGTTGCAGATCAGCCTGGCTTCTGGAGAAAGTCGGCAACCCCATCCAACCCCACAGGCGAATACCTGTACGGTCATTGTCCACATAAAGTGCCTGTTGCATAAAGGCAGGGCCACAGATATCAGCTACGCGCTTTTCCTGCTCTAGCTGAGTGTTGGCCGGATGCAGATTAATTTGCGCGCGCTGGTTGTGGCGCAGACTAAAAGCAATATCCATGCGGCTCAGAGCGAGCTTTTTAATGCTGTCGTCAATGCGATTGTATTCAGTGCCCTCTGTACGCAAGAATTTTCGCCGTGCCGGGGTATTAAAAAACAGGTCGCGCACCTCGACGCTAGTGCCTCGCGGATGAGCTGCAGGCTGAAGGTCCACTTCCATATCTCGGCCTTCGGAGACCGCTTTCCAGGCATTGGTACTACCCTCAGCGCTGGAGGTCAGAGCCAAGCGGGAGACAGAGGCGATACTGGCCAGAGCTTCTCCCCGAAAGCCCAGTGTAGACACAGCTTCCAGGTCTTGCAGATCATCAATTTTGCTGGTGGCGTGACGGCTCAGAGCCAGGGCAAGTTCAGCCTCGGCAATGCCATAGCCGTCATCGAGGACTTTAATCAGCTTGATGCCGCCCTGTTCTATCTCTATATCAATGCGTTTGGCACCGGCATCAAGGCTGTTTTCCACCAGCTCCTTAAGCACCGAAGCCGGTCGCTCGACTACCTCTCCAGCTGCAATCTGGTTGGCTAATTGCGGACTGAGGATCTTGATACTAGACATGAATGCTGACCTTTAACCTAGGGTTAGCGCGGCGGAATTTTAATTTTTTTGCCCACGCGAATCTTGTTCGATGACATTTTATTGTAGCTCTTAATCTTTCTCATCGAGACATTAAATCGCACGGCAATTTCCGATAATGTATCCCCAGGTGCTACCACATAGATACGGTCCACCCGGTTACCATTTTTGGCCAGTAATGTACCCGGCGGTGGATTATCTAAAAAATACTGCTCAATACCCTCGAATATGGCCTGAGCCATTTTGTTCTGGTAGCGACTAGTGCTGAGTTTTCGCGCCTCGTTGGGGTTTGAAATAAATCCAGTCTCCAGCAACAGCGAAGGGATATCTGGAGACTTGAGCACCAGAAACCCGGCCTGCTCAACTCTCTTTTTATGCAGACGGGCTACAGTACCCATATTTTTTAAGACATAATCACCAGCGTCGAGACTACGCCTTAGGGTCGCATTCATGGATAAATCCAACAATACGCCAGCCAGCACCTCGTCCCTGCCATCAAGACTGAGAGAGCTGGCGCCACCGATCAAATCAGCCCTGTTCTCTTTATCAGCCAGGTAACGAGCTTGCTCACTGGTCGCCCCTGTCGTTGACAGAGCATAGACTGAAGCGCCATGGGCGGAGGGATCCGTAAACGCGTCTGCATGGATGGAAATAAAGAAGTCTGCCTGTTTATCCCTTGCGATCTGGGTGCGCTTGCGGTGGGCTAAATAATAATCGCCACTGCGCACCAGCTCTCCCTGAAAATTTGGATTGCCGTCGAACAGATTTTTAATTTTCTTGGCCAATTGCAAAACCACAATTTTCTCTCGCACTCTTCTTGGCCCCAGAGCACCGGGATCCTCACCACCATGACCGGCATCAATAGCAACAATAATTCTGCGATCTTTCTTTTTTACTACCTCATCCAGAGTGCGACTAATCACCCGTTTATTATCAAACAGATCAATCACCAAACGATTACTGTACTGCTCATTTGCGGACAGGGTAAAACTCTTTGGACTTACTGTGCCGCTAAGATCCAATACCACTCGCACGCCGGTTTTATCGCGCACCGCGGCACGAATACCGGCAATAGGGGTATTTCGGAAATCCAAGCCTTCGAATGTCGTTCTGATACGGGAATCGCTGAGATCTACCACAAGACGATTGGGGTTTTGCAGAGAAAAAATATTGTGCTCAACAGTGCTACTGAGATCCAGAACCAGTCTAGTTTTGTCCGGCGCGCGCCACAGTCGCACAGATTCTATATCCGCAGCCCATAACTGGATCGGCATTAACCACAGCACAGCAATAGCTGAGCTTTTAAGCAGAGTCACAATATGCCGCAAAAACTTCTTCAATCTGTACCCCGATTTAATTGATGGGTCAGCTGCTCTCCGCGAGCAGAATAAGCGCGCAGAGTAACACAGCGACCCTCACCAGACTGACTGATATAAACGGCAATATCTGCCTCAGGCAAAAAGCCCTGACCCTTCTCCGGCCATTCTATCAAGCATAGCCCTGCATCGGCCAGATAATCAGCAAAGCCCATATATTCGAGCTCTTCTGCATCCCCAAGGCGGTACAGATCAAAATGATACACCGCACCCAGAGCAGCCAGTTGATAGGGTTCAACCAATGTGTAAGTGGGGCTCTTTACAGCGCCCTGATGCCCCAGGCCCTGCAATATACCCCGGGACAAAGTGGTTTTGCCCGCTCCCAAATCGCCCTGCAGAGTAATAATTAAAGGCTCACCAATATGCTCTGCTAAAACATGCCCTGCTATAGCATCGCCAAAACTCAGGGTTGCCGCCTCATCTGCCAGCTCAACCATAAACTCGGCCAGAGCAGATGCAATGGTCATACATAGTCCTGATTGAGTAAATTACACAACTGAGGCAACAGATCAGTGGCGGTCAAACTGCGCAGACCACGCTCTTGCACAGCCAGATCAGCTGCACTACTGTGCAGGCAGCAGCCCAACTCTGCAGCTGTTTGCAGATCACAGCCCTGGGCAATCAAGCCGCCAATCAGACCACTGAGAATGTCCCCCATTCCGGCAGTCGCCATGGCCGGATTACCGTAGGGACAGACTTTAATAATTTCATTGGCTCCGGCAATCAATGTGCCCGGCCCTTTTAACAGCACCACTGCAGAATATTTTTCCTGCAGCTCGCGTACCGCGGCAAAACGGTCAGCCTGAACCTCTGCCACAGAGATACCCAGCAGTCGCGCTGCCTCTCCCGCATGGGGTGTCAATACCCACTGACTGCCATCCGGGTTTGGCACTACCCGGCCCTCGGCGATAATATTTAATCCATCTGCATCGACAACCATTGGTAGTCCCGCGGCAACAGCTTTTTGCAATAGCTGTTCAGACCATGGGGAGCGCCCCAGTCCAGGACCCACCACCAAGACAGAGGCTCGACTCAGCAGTGGTTCCAATTCCTGACCGGAGACCACGGGGCAAGCCATCACCTCAGGCTGACGAGTCAGCATAGGCGCAATATGCTCAGGGCGGGTTGCCAAGCTGGTCATCCCGGCACCTACTTGAAGGCTCGCTTCAGCGGCCATAATGGCAGCACCGCCATAGCCATGGTCGCCGCCAATCACCATGGCATGACCACGTTGGGTCTTGTGTCCATCAATGCTTAACTGGGGCATAAGATCCAACAGTTCGAACAGATCCAGCAGTTCGGCTGTTGCGGGCACCTGGTCAAATATCTGCTCGGGCACACCCAGAGAATGGAAAATAATCTCGCCACAGACCGCTGGCCCCTTGCCACTAAACAGCCCCTGTTTGGCGCCGATAAAAGTTACCGTAATATCTGCGGCCACTGCCACCTCGGCAATATGGCCGCTGTCAGGATTTAACCCGGAGGGAATATCCACCGCCATGACGGGCAGGCCGGAATCATTGATCAGCTGAATGGCCTCGCCATATTGCTGACGCAACTCACCATGAAAGCCAGTGCCAAGCAAACTGTCGACAATCACGCCCTCGGCAATATCGATGCTGCCGTCAAAGGCGACAAAACTGACATTGGCTCGCTCGGCAAACTGTTTCGCCTGAGCAGCGTCTGGGCTCAGACTATCGGATAATTCAACAACCTGAACTGGAATATTTTTTGCCGCAGCCAGAGCCGCAGCAATATAACCATCGCCCGCATTGTTGCCAGAACCACAGAATATGCTAAGCAGACTGGGGGAGCCAAAACTTTCAAGCAGTTCATCGAGCAGAGCTCGGCCAGCGCGCTTCATTAAAATAATGCCCGCAATACCCTGCTCTTCTATAGCAATTCGGTCCAGTTGTGCCACTGATTTGGCACTGAATAATGCGTCTTGAATAAGATTGTGCGACATGAAGCAGATATCCCCGTAAAATTAGGGCAATTATATGTCAGAACCAAGACTAAAACATGCTGCACGACGCCACTGAATCAGAAAAACTGCAGGACCTGGCCGAGAAGATTAAGGCCTGGGGAGAAGCCTTGGGCTTTCAACAAGTCGCTATTGTTGAGCCCGATCTCAGCCAGGCATCGGTGCGTCTTAACAAATGGCTGGCGGATGGCTTTCAGGGTTCAATGCAATGGATGGGAGAGCATGGGGACAAGCGCTACAAAGTCGACAAACTAGTCGACCATACATTGCGTGTTATTTCTGTGCGTATGGATTATCTCGCCGATAACAATATGATCGCCGTGCTGAAAAATGACAATAAAGCTTATATATCAAGATATGCCCTGGGTCGGGACTACCACAAACTGATTCGCAAACGGCTGGCAAAGCTGGTCACCATGATTGAGCAAGAGCTGCCCCAACTGGAACTGTCACAACGGCCCTTTGTAGATAGCGCACCAGTGATGGAAAAACCATTGGCTGAACAGGCTGGGCTGGGCTGGATTGGTAAAAACACCTTGCTGCTCAATGATAAAGCAGGCTCTTGGTTTTTTCTTGGTGAGATTTACACCTCAGTGCCACTGCCAACCGACAGCAGTGAGCAGATTAATCGCTGCAATAACTGCCGCGCCTGTCTTAAAGTTTGCCCCACAGATGCCTTTCCGGAACCCTATGTACTGGATGCCAGAAAATGTATTTCATACCTCACCATTGAGAGCAAAGAAGCAATCCCGGAAGCACTGCGGCCCAAAATGGGCAACCGTGTATTCGGCTGCGATGACTGCCAGATAATCTGTCCCTGGAATCGCTTTGCTTCCCAGAGCAAGGAGGATGACTTCACCCCCAGACACAATCTCGACAATCCGGATCTGGTGACATTATTTAATTGGGATCAGCAACAGTTTGAAGCTAATACCGAAGGGTCGGCGATCCGCCGCATTGGCCATGAACGCTGGCTGCGCAATCTTGCTGTTGGGCTGGGCAATGCCAGTGGCTCACAGACTATTCTCAATGAATTGGAAAAACGCACTGACGACCCATCGCCTCTGGTGCGGGAACATGTGCAATGGGCGATCGCTCAGCAGCGGGAAAAACTCGCGTCTAAGGCTTAATAAATACGTCGCGGTAATAGGCCAGTTCGGCAATTGAGTCATACACATCATCCATCGCCAGATGGCTGCCTTTTTTGGCAAAGCCATTTTCCAGCTCCGGCTTCCAGCGTCTTACCAGCTCTTTTAATGTGCTGACATCAAGGTTGCGATAATGAAAAAAGTTAGCCAGCTCCGGCATGTAGCGCACCAGAAAACGGCGGTCCTGACCAATGGAATTGCCACACATAGGTGACTGGCCAGCAGGCACCCACTGACGCAAGAAATCAATGGTGGCAGCGCAGGCATCAGCCTCTGTTAATGTGCTGTTGCGCACCCGCTTAGTGAGCCCGGACCCACCGTGCTGACTGGTATTCCAATCATCCATCTCGCTGAGCAGTTGGTCTGACTGATGGACTGCCAGGGAGGGGCCTTCTGCCAGCACATTGAGGTTCGCATCTGTCACCACTGTGGCTATTTCAATAATGCGCTCTCGCTCGGGATCCAGACCGGTCATTTCCAAATCGATCCAAATCAGATTAAGGGGGTCTTGAGCAGTCATAATCGCGCCTGTGGTTATATGCAAAATGTTACTGAGAACGATTATGCTATATCCTTGGCGGCTATAACGCCAGACATGCAAAGCAACCAGGGTAAACTATTGAGCAATCGCAGACTCAGCAAGCGTCAAAAAGATCGCATCCAGGCTATTCAGGAGCGGCGGCGCGAGCGGGCCAATCTAAAGCAGACGATCAATGATGAGGAGCTGAAGAATCTTCAGGGCCTGGGACAGGAAACATTGGGCACTGTGATTACCAACTATGGCGCCCAGGTGGATATCGAAGGAATTGAAGCTCCCTTTACCGGGCAGGTTGTGCGCTGTCACAAGCGCGCCAATATGGAAACTCTGGTTACTGGTGACAAAGTTATCTGGCGCCATGCGGAACCCCATGGTGTGGTGGTAGCCTGCGAGCCCCGCCAGTCAGAGCTGATACGCCCGGATATCTACGGCAAACTGCGGCCAGTAGCCGCCAACATTGATCGCATTGCGATTGTCTTTGCCCCCAAGCCCATTCCCCACAGCAACCTTCTGGATCGCTATCTGGTGGCTGCAGAGGCTCAGGGCATCACTCCGCTGCTGGTACTCAATAAAGCAGATATGCTGGACCATGAAGACTATCCAGATGTGGACCAACTGCTGATTGATTATCGCAGCATTGGCTACGAGGTCATTCAGGTATCAGCCAAAACCAGGCTGGGTGTTGATGAACTACAAAATTATCTGGCGGAGCACACCTCTATTTTTGTTGGCCAGTCCGGTGTGGGTAAATCCTCATTGCTCAATCAGCTACTTCCAGATGCCAATATGCAAACAGGCCCATTGTCTGAAAATAAAGAGGAAGGTACTCACACCACCACCGCATCCAAACTTTTCCATCTGATTGGCGGGGGCGAAATAATAGACTCCCCTGGTATTCGGGAGTTTGCCCTGACCCATCTAAGTCAGGATAAGATTATTGATGGCTTTATTGATTTTCGACCCTATCTTGGCAACTGCAAGTTTCGCGATTGCCGGCACAATAAAGAAATCGGCTGCGCACTGCTGCAGGCGGTAGTTGACAAAAAAGTACTGCAGGTAAGGCTCAATAACTATCGCCAGATTATTCTCAGCCAGCAGGAAAGGTAGGCTCGCCCGAGTTAAAAAATGCTAGAATCCCGCGCCAATAAGGAACAGTCATGATCAGCAACCATCTGATAGAACCCGCCGACCTGGAAGCCAGACTTGCCGACAGCAATTTGATTATTGTTGATCTGTGTAACCAGGCGCTTTACCAGCAGAAACATGTACCAGGCGCCGTGCACCTGCCCGGCAATCATCTGGTCGCTGGCACGGCACCAGTACCTGGAGCCTGCCCGGATTTGCAGCAGCTACAGCAGGTGATTAACTATCTGGGCATTGACGACGACAAACAAGTCATTCTCTATGATGACGAGGGCGGTGGCTGGGCTGGGCGCATGGCTTGGACAATGGATTTGCTGGGGCTAAATAACTGGTGTTATCTAAATGGTGGCATAGTCCCCTGGATCAAAGAGGGCTTTGTCACCGAGTCTCAGCCCAACCAACCCAGCAGCATTGCATCCACAGTAACCTTTGCCCAACCCCAGGCCCGGATCAGCCAGGATGAAATTATCCAGCAACTGGACTCCCCGGATTTTGCCATCTGGGATGCTAGAAGCCCCGGAGAATATACTGGCGATATGGTGCGCGCAGCCCGCGGCGGCCATATTCCCGGCGCCATCAATCTGGAATGGACCGAGTTGATGGACAGACAGAAGAATCTGCGCATCCGCGACGATGCCCAGCAGGTTCTGGACAGTCTCGGTCTTACTAGGAGTAAACAGATTGCCACCCATTGTCAGAGCCATCATCGCTCCAGCTTTACCTATATGGTGGCGCGAATACTGGGCTACGACAATATCCGCGGCTATGACGGGTCCTGGGCGGAATGGGGCAACAATGAGCAGACCCCTGTGGAACTTGGCCTGTAACCTCTGGGCCTGAACTAATATAACTATCGAGTATCACCAATATGAGCAATAGCGCCGAACTATTTGTCGCCCTGCAGCGAGTACTGCCAAAACATTTTCTGTCCCGACTAATTGCCAGAGCCGCAGAATCGAAGCAGCCCTGGCTAAAGAATATGCTGATCAGCCGCGCTATCAAGGCATTCAATATCAATATGCAAGAGGCTGCCTCAGACAACCTCGATGATTATGAAAACTTTAATGCCTTTTTTACCCGCGCCTTGAAACCCGGAGTCAGACCAATTGATAGGAGCCAGACCAGCATTGTCTCCCCTGCAGATGGCGCTATCAGTCAGGCCGGTCCTATCAGCAAAAACAGAATCCTGCAGGCCAAAGGTATTGACTATTCCGTCAGCCGTCTGCTGGGTGACTCTAGTCAAGCTACGTTTTATCAGGATGGCAGCTTTGCCACCATCTATCTGTCCCCCAAAGACTATCATCGAGTGCATATGCCAGCGGCGGGCAAACTGCTAAGCAGCAAATATATCCCGGGCGAACTGTTTTCAGTCAATGATAAAACCGCTCAGGCTCTGCCGGGCCTGTTTGCCCGCAATGAGCGACTGGTCTGTGAGTTTGAATCTCCTGAGCTGGGCCGTTTTAGCCTGGTTTTTGTCGGCGCCATGCTAGTGGCTGGCATTGAAACTCAGTGGTCCGGTTTTGAGCAGCCCGGGCCTGGCGCGGTGCGGGAAACTGACCATTCAAGCGATGCATTACAGTTTGCCAAAGGCGATGAAATCGGCCGCTTTAAATTTGGCTCCACGGTAATATTATTATTTCCCCCGCAGAGCATCGACTGGTCCCAGAAAATCGAGCCCTATGCAGTGGTGCAGATGGGGGAAGAGATTGCCCTAATGAGCGGTAAAAAAGGCAGTAAAAAGAGCACTAAATAGAATAGGAGTTTAGTACTCCAGATGCAGAATAAGTTAGCCCGCAAAACGCCGCTTTAAAGCAGAGAAAAACCTCTGATTGCAGGGGCTGTCACTCTGTGCTGAACATAGCTGGGCATTAACAGCGTCAAAGGGGCTTGCAATCAATGTCTTCAGGCACAGATCTTTTAGAGAGAAAGGAGTTTCTGGCTAAGGCTTATCCAGAGCGGAGACAAACATCCCCACCTTGAGTTTATGGATAAACACCTGTTATCACTTCAGAGACCTACAGCACCAGCTAATCCATTAGATATTCAACCTATTAAGCACTGTGACTCCTTAATAGATAGATAGCGGGCAGTGTAAAAATGTCTGATTCCTAAACTGTGCGCCAGCTAATATTTCAGGCAAATATAGACCAGGAAATAGCCGGGCTGAAGCTTAGTGTGCAGAAAATTTGTGAACGGCTTCAATAAAGGCTTTTGCATGCTCTGGATCTATGTCCGGAGTAATGCCATGGCCCAGATTAAAAATATGGCCAGCGCCGCCGCCAAAGGAACTCAAAATGCTCTGTACTTCGCGCTCAATGGTAGCCGGATCAGCGCGCAGAACCGCCGGATCCATATTGCCCTGCAGCGCAACCCTGTCGCCCACCCGTGCTTTGGCCGAGCCTATATCCACAGTCCAATCCAGACCCAGTGCATGACAGCCAGTGTCTGCCATGGCTTCCAACCAATGGCCACCGCCTTTGGTAAACAGGATAACCGGCACATCGCGACCATCGGCTTGTTTGATTAAACTGGCAACAATTTTTTCCATATAGGCTAGGGAAAATTCCTGATAGGCGGCATTGCTCAGTGCGCCACCCCAGGTATCAAAAATCTGTACCACCTGGGCACCGGCAACAATCTGGGCATTGAGATAGTCAATCACCGAGAGAGCCAGTTTATCCAGCAGCTGATGCATCAGCTCTGGCTGGGTGTAGAGCATGGTTTTAGCCCGGGCAAAATCTCTGCTGCTCTGCCCTTCAATCATATAAGTGGCCAAGGTCCAGGGGCTGCCGGAAAAGCCAATCAGTGGCACCCGGCCCTGCAACTCGCGGCGAATCATGCTGACTGCGTCGGTTACATAGGAAAGATCGGACGCGGTGTTAATCACCTGAAGCTGGTCAATATCTGCTTCAGTGCGCACAGGCTTGCGGAATTTAGGTCCCTCGCCCTCTTCAAAATAAAGGCCGAGCCCCATGGCGTCGGGGATAGTGAGAATATCGGAAAATAAAATCGCTGCATCCAGTTCATAGCGCTCAAGGGGCTGCAATGTCACTTCACAGGCCAGTTCGGTATTTTTGCACAGACTCATAAAGTCGCCGGCCTGGGCTCTGGTGGCGCGATACTCTGGCAGATAGCGTCCAGCCTGGCGCATCATCCACACTGGTGTGCGGTCGACCGGTTGACGCATCAGCGCTTTTAGAAAACGATCATTTTTTAATTCAGACATTAAATATCCAGATAATCCAGTATACCTTCGGCAGCCTGGCGGCCCTCAAATACAGCAGTCACAACCAGATCGGATCCGCGCACCATATCACCACCGGCAAAGATTTTTGGATTAGTGGTCTGGAATGGGAAAGTCTGCTCCTCCGCTGCCAGCACCGCACCCCAGTCTGCTGTCTCAACCTTGATACCAGTCAGCCATTCTGGTGGGCTGGGTTTAAAACCAAAAGCTACCAGAACCGCATCTGCTGGCAGTACTTCTTCACTGCCGGCAATAACTTCTGGTCGGCGGCGGCCATTTTCATCCGCCTCACCAAGCTTGGTTGACACCACTTTGACACCTTCGACATTGCCATTGGCGTCAGCCATCAGCTCAACTGGCTGCATATTAAATTTGAATACCACGCCCTCTTCCCGGGCATTTTTTACTTCACGTCGCGAGCCAGGCATATTTTCTTCATCCCGGCGATAGGCGCAGGTAACGCTTGCAGCGCCCTGGCGAATGGAGGTGCGATTGCAATCCATAGCTGTATCACCACCGCCGAGTACCACTACGCGCTTGCCTTTAACGCTGATAAAGTCGTCGGCAGATTTTTCAAAGCCCATATTGCGATTAACATTGGAAACCAGGAAATTCAGCGCTTCGTGGGCTCCGGGAAGCTCTTCCCCGGGAAATCCGCCTTTCATGGTGGTGTAGGTACCCATACCAAGGAAGACTGCATCATATTCTTCGAGCAGCTGATCAATCAGAATATCTTTGCCCACCTCTGTATTGAGGCGAAACTCAACGCCCATGCCTTCAAGCACATCACGTCTGGTGCGAATCACTTCTTTTTCCAGTTTAAACTCGGGAATACCAAAGGTCAGCAGGCCGCCAATTTCGGGGTAGCGATCAAAGACTACTGCTTTGACGCCATTGCGTACTAGAATATCGGCACAGCCAATACCGGCAGGACCGGCACCAATTACCGCAACCTTTTTATCCGTCCATACCACCTTGGACATATCCGGACGCCAGCCCATAGCTAGAGCCGTATCAGTAATATATTTCTCTACTGAGCCTATAGTCACTGCACCAAAGCCGTCATTGAGGGTACAGGCCCCTTCACAGAGACGATCCTGGGGGCAGACTCGGCCACAGACTTCCGGTAGCGAGTTGGTCTGGTGACTCAACTCTGCCGCCTCAATTAGATTGCCTTCCGCAACCAGCTGCAACCAGTTGGGAATGTAGTTATGCACTGGGCATTTCCATTCGCAATAAGGGTTGCCACAGGACAGACAGCGATGAGACTGACTGGCTGCTTTGTCCTCAGTGAATGGATCATAGATCTCAACAAATTCACCGACGCGGCGCTGCATATCGCGCTTGGGCGGATCGACACGCCCGACATCGAGGAACTGAAATTCATTGTTTGGTCTTGCCATATTCTTAATCTCTATTGCTGTTAGCGTTACTGCGGGTTTGCGTGGGCCTGAGCCAAAAGGCCACTCAGGCTGGCTGCTTTTGGCTTAACCAGCCAAAACCGCGACGCGTAATCGGAGAAATTATCAATCAGTTCATGGGCCCAGGCACTGCCTGTCGCATCAGCATGATCCTGGATCATGCTTTTGAGGAATACACGGTGGGATTCGGCCGATTCCGACGTCACCCGCTGAATATCCACCAACTCCATATTGTAACGGTCCACAAACTGCCGTTCCATGTCCAGTACATAGGCAAAGCCACCGGTCATGCCGGCGCCAAAGTTGTGTCCGGTTGCACCAAGCACCGCCACAATACCGCCGGTCATATATTCGCAGCAGTGATCACCGGCTCCTTCAACCACAGCCACAGCCCCGGAGTTGCGCACAGCGAAACGCTCGCCAACCTTACCTGCAGCAAATACCCTTCCACCGGTAGCTCCGTAGAGGCAGGTGTTACCCATGATTGGGGTTTCATTAGATTTGAACTGACTGTTTGCAGGGGGGCTCAGTACCAGCTTGCCACCAGCCATTCCCTTGCCCACATAGTCATTGGCATCACCTTCCAAATAAATCTCAAGGCCACCAGCATTCCATACACCCAGAGACTGTCCGGCAACACCCTTCAGATTGAGACGAATTGGGGACTCTGCCATGCCGGTATTGCCATAACGCTTAGCAATTTCACCGGACAGACGCGCTCCTATGGAGCGGTCACAGTTACCTACGTCATAATCAAAGCTGGCGCCAACCTGGGCCTCAATGGAAGGCAGAGCATCTGCCACCATTCGCTCAGCCAACAGGCCTTTATCAAAGGGTTCGTTCTTGGGTTCCTGACAGTACTGAGGCTTACCGGCTATCTCAGGACGGTCTTCAATCAAAGGACTAAGGTCCAGGTTCTGCTGCTTGCTGGTGGTTCCCGGAAGAACCTCGAGTAAGTCCACGCGACCAATCAGCTGTTCCAGCGAACTGACGCCCAAGGCCGCCATCCACTCACGGGTTTCCATAGCCACAAACTTAAAGAAGTTAGTCGCCATTGCCACAGTGCCGCGATAGTGATCATTACGCAGCCGACCATCCTGAGTCGCTACACCAGTGGCGCAGTTATTGAGATGACAGATACGCAGATATTTGCAACCCAGCGCCACCATAGGGCCAGTGCCAAAGCCAAAGCTCTCGGCACCCAGAATTGCGGCCTTCACCACATCCAGGCCTGTTTTGAGGCCACCATCGGTCTGCACTCGCACCTTGTCACGCAGATCATTGGCACGCAATGTCTGATGAGTTTCAGTCAAGCCCAGCTCCCAGGGCGACCCGGCATAGCGGATGGAGCTTAAAGGGCTAGCCGCTGTGCCACCGTCATAGCCAGAGATAGTAATCAGATCGGCATAGGCCTTGGCCACACCGGCGGCAATGGTGCCAACACCAGGGCGAGACACCAGCTTGACCGATACCAGAGCACTGGGGTTAACCTGCTTGAGGTCAAAAATAAGCTGGGCCAGGTCTTCAATCGAGTAGATATCATGATGGGGCGGTGGGGAAATCAAGGTAACGCCGGGCACCGAATAACGCAGTCGCGCGATCAGATCATTGACCTTACCGCCGGGCAACTGCCCACCTTCACCTGGCTTGGCACCCTGTGCCACTTTGATCTGAATCACTTCAGCATTGGACAAGTAGGCCGGTGTCACACCAAAGCGACCTGAAGCCACCTGCTTAATTTTTGATGATTTAATGGTGCCGTAACGGGCGGGGTCTTCACCACCTTCACCAGAATTTGATCGACCACCGAGACCATTCATAGCCTCGGCCAATGACTCATGGGCCTCTGGAGATAGAGCACCCAGCGACATACCCGCAGAGTCAAAGCGCCGAACAATATTTTCCATGGACTCAACAGCATCCAAATCAATTGGCGTAGCCTTGCCGCTGATTGCCAAAAGATCCCGCAGGGTCGCCGCTGGTCTGGTATTAACCAGCTTGGCGTAGTCTAGCCAAGCTTTGTAATCGTTGTTCTGTACCGCTTTGTGCATTGTCTGCACAACATCCGGGTTGTAGGCATGATATTCCTGACCGTGGACATATTTCAGCAGCCCACCGGGATTGATTGGCTTGCGCAGTTTCCATGCGGCTTTGGCTAATTCAGCCTGATCTTGCTCAAAGTCAGCAAAGGTCGCACCCTGCAGTCGACTAGTCAAACCGGGGAAGCAAAGATCAATGATATCTGAATGCAAACCAATAGCTTCAAATAACAGCGCGCCGCGATAAGAGGCGACGGTGGATATACCCATCTTTGACAGAATCTTCAACAGACCTTTATTAATACCTTTGCGGTACTGTTTAAAGGCAGTATCCACATCCACTAGCAGTTCACCACTGCCGATCAGATCACAGAGCACATGGTAGCTAAGATAGGGATAAACCAGAGAGGCGCCGCAACCAATAAGGGTGGCGACCTGATGGGAATCCCTGGCATAGCCTGTGCTGGCAACAATATTGGTATCGCAGCGCAGACCCTGTTCAATAAGATGATTGTGCACAGCACCCACAGCTAGCAATGAGTGAATCGGCTGAGTACCTTCATTGATATCATGGTCGGAAAGAATACAGATCACAGTGCCGTTGCGCACAGCAGACTCTACCTCAGTACAGATTCGCACAATTGCCTGCTGCAGATTCTCCTGCTGAGGATCATAGTTAAGCTTAAATTTGTTGACCGGAAACTCAGCAAAATCATTATTTTTTAATGCGTAGTATTTGCGTGGTGACAGCACCGGGCTGGACAGGCCTATGCGCTGACCCAACTTGGATTCCTCCTCGAAAATACTGCTTTCACGGCCCAGTTCCACCCCCAGAGACATAACAACCGCCTCGCGCAGTGGGTCGATTGGTGGGTTAGTGACCTGAGCAAATTGCTGACGGAAAAAATCAAATAAATTGCGCTGTTTGGTGGACAACACCGCCATTGGCGTATCGTCACCCATAGAGCCAACAGCTTCCTGACCACCTTCAGCGAGCGGGCGCAATACCTGATCGCGCTCTTCAAAGGAAACCTGGAACATCTTCATGTAGGTTTTTATTTGTTCACGACTCAAGGTGCCTTCCAGCTCAATGCTGTCCATATCAAAGCTGGACTCAATCGCAAAGCGGCCCTCTTTTAGCCATTTTTTGTAGGGGTTGCGCGCGGCCAGCTGATCTTCGATCTCGTCGCGGAATAGAATGCGTCCCTCCTGGGTGTCAATAGACAGGATATCACCAGGCCCAAGACGGCCTTTGGCCACAACATTTTCCGGCTCGTAATCATAGACCCCAACTTCTGAGGCAACGGTGATTACATCATCATCGGTCATCACCCAGCGTGAAGGGCGCAGACCATTTCTATCGAGAGTACAAACCGCGTAGCGACCGTCGGTAATAACCAGACCAGCCGGGCCATCCCAGGGCTCTTGATGCATCGACATATAGTCGTACAGAGCGCGGTGGTCAGGATTGCGATCTTCAACATTTTGCCAGGCTGGTGGTACCAGAGTGCGCACCGCCAGGTGCAAATCCATACCCCCTGTGACTAACATTTCAAGCATATTGTCCAGGCTTGAGGAGTCAGAACCGGTGCGGTTGACCAGTGGCGCTGCCTCAAGCAGATCTGGTAGCAGCTCGGTTTTATATTTTGCTGTGCGGGCTACAGACCAGTTTCTGTTGCCCATAATGGTATTGATCTCACCATTATGTGCCAACATGCGGAACGGCTGAGCCAGTGGCCATCTGGGCATGGTATTGGTAGAAAAACGCTGATGAAACACACAGATTGCCGTTTCCAGTCGCTCATCGGCGAGATCCAGATAAAAGCCCGGTAGGTCCACCGGCATCATCAGCCCTTTGTAGCTGAGAATATTGGTACCCAAACTGGCGATATGAAAGCTGTCATCCCCTTCGAGACGTTTTTCAGCTTTGCGTCGGCCCATATACAGGCGCGCGGTAAATTTTTGCTCATCAGTAATATCGCCAGGGGCGATAAATACCTGTTCAAAGGCAGGTAGCGATTCCAAAGCAATAGGCCCGAGACAACTATTGTCTGTTGGCACCAGACGCCAGCCCAAAACAACCAGTCCCTGAGCAGACAATTCCTGATCCAGGATAGCTTTCGCCTCTTCACGCTGAGCTTGGTCAGTGCTAAGCATCACCGCACCCACAGCATAGGCTTTAGGCAATTCCACCTGCAGACTCTCTTTGACTACAGTGCGCAGGAAACTATCTGGCTTTTGCATCAGCAGCCCGCAGCCATCACCAGTTTTACCATCTGCTGCTACACCGCCGCGGTGGGTCATACAGGTAAGTGCCTGAATAGCATTCTGCAATAATTTGTGACTTGTCTGACCCTTTACCTGAGCAATAAGGCCAAAACCACAGTTATCTTTAAAATCGTCAAGCCGACATAAGCTTTGAGTCATAGTAGAACTCTAAAAAATAGTTTAGATGGATAGTCGAACGCACATTCCGTGCTAATGGACAAAAGCGCGACATTTTACACATTTAGCGCATGTTGGACAATCGGTTATACACGCTACAGGGATTGTACGGCGTAGCCTAGAGGACTAGTTCTGTCTTGATTTAATGATTTATTCTTGATGGGGCTAATCGGAGCAGGCATCGCTGAGAATCTGCTGCAGCAGATTCATATCAAAGTCGGCACCGACAAAGCCATGACCTATGCCTTTTAACAACACCAGTCGCAATTGGCCGTCGAGAACCTTTTTATCGCGAACCATTAGTTGCAAGAAATCTTCACTGGTCATATCCGCTGGGGGCCGCGTTGGTAAACCACAGGCCTCGATTAACGTCTCTGTGCGCTGCAACTCCTCGGCGCTCATATCACCGGCCGCAACAGAAAGCTGCGCCGCCATAACCATGCCCGCAGCCACTGCTTCACCATGCAACCAGTCAGTGTAACCCTGGAATGTTTCAATACTGTGACCAAAGGTATGGCCCAGATTGAGAATGGCCCTCACCCCCTGCTCAGTCTCATCGGCACTGACAATTTCGGCCTTGTTGATGCAGGAGCGTTCAATAGCATGGGCGAGAGCCGCACTATCCCTTTCTAACAAAGCGCTGAGCTTATCTTCCAGCCAGTGGAAAAAATCAGCATCAGCAATTAAGCCGTACTTTATTACCTCCGCCATACCGGCGCAGAATTCCCGATCAGGCAGAGTGGCGAGACTATCAGTATCAATAATCACTGCCTGGGGCTGATAAAAGGCGCCAATCATATTTTTGCCGAGACTATGGTTGACCGCAGTTTTGCCACCTACCGAGGAATCAACCTGGGCCAACAGCGTGGTGGGCACCTGGATAAATGGCACCCCGCGCTGATAAGAGGCCGCAGCAAATCCTGTCATATCTCCAACAACACCACCCCCCAGAGCGATCAGGGTAGTTTTGCGATCATGACGACAATGCAACAGCTGGCTGTAGATATGATTGAGATTGTCGATATTTTTATACTGTTCGCCATCTTCAAGAATCACTGTGTCGATCTGCTTGTCCTGCAGCTGATCTTTAAGGGCCTGAAGGTAGAGGGGCGCGATGGTGGTATTGGTAACAATCAAGGCCTTTTTGCCCTGCACATACTGGCCAATATTGGCCGCAGCAAGCTGCCCCGGACCAATATGGATAGGGTAACTTCTATCGCCCAGATCAACGGCGACCGAGGTCACTGGGCTGGCTGGGGTTGGCGTGGATGCTGTGCTGCTCATGGGACAATAACTCAACTGTGGTCTAGAGTGGTATTATGCTTAGCCCAGACGAATTATCAAAGCCCTGCGAGAGCCTCTGCGAGGTTTTTTGTTATCTTGCTGGGGGCAACAGAGCCCGAAGGGAACACCAGATCGGCGACCTCCTGATAAAGAGGGTCCCTTGTCTCTACCAGCCTATCAATCACTCCTTTGCGATCATCCACCTGCAACAGAGGCCTGCTTTTGTCTTTGCGGGTTCTCTCGTAGAGCTGTTCTTTAGTGGCAGCCAGATAGATAACCTGGCCATTTTCTTTCAGGGTGGCGCGGTTTTCTGCACTGAGAATAATTCCGCCACCAGTTGCAATCACTGAAGACTGTTCATTAGCAGCAACCTCCAGCAATACTTTGGTTTCCCTGGCGCGAAAGCCAGCCTCCCCTTCCATATCAAATATCCACTGAATATCCGCACCGGTGCGAGCTTCAATCTCGTTATCAATATCAAAAAAGGGACGATTGAGAAAGCTGGCCAGCTGCCGCCCAATAGTCGATTTGCCGGCCCCCATGGGACCCACTAGAAAAATATGTTGTTCGCTCATCTGTCCAGAAGATTATCGTCAATTATTTTTGGAGTTATAAAGATTAGTATTTCACGTTTTTCAATATTTCGCAGGTCATTTCTGAAAAGCTTGCCTAAAAAAGGGATATCTCCAAGCATGGGCACCTTTCTAATCCCCTTAACTTCCTCTGTTTGGAAAATACCGCCGAGCACCAGCGTCTGGCCATCACCCACGAGTACTTGGGTTTCAATCTGGGTAATATCAATAGAGGGCTCACCGGTCGGGGTAAACGTACCAACAGAATCCTGAGACATCAGCAGATCCATAATAATGCGATTATCCGGAGTAATCTGGGGAGTCACCTCCAACTGCAGCACAGCCTCTTTAAATTCAATGCTAGTAGCACCACTGGAAGTCGCCTTCTGATAGGCAATCTCGGTACCAGACTTGATGACCGCCTGCTGTTTATCTCCGGTCAGCACTTTGGGTTGAGACACAATTTCACCGTAGCCATCTGACTCCAGAGCACTGAGCTCCAGATCAATTAAAAAATTATCGGTCAGATACCCTAGGCTAAAGGAGCCAGTGGGGTTGGACACACCCAGATCCACAGCCAGGCTATCGCCCAAACCAAAGTCATAATTCTGGTTCACAGTGGTAATATCATCTGCGGTAAACGGCAGGCCATCAGGGCCATCATCAACCTCTACTTCATCCGGCTGATAGGTAAATGTCTCCACCACCCCAGCGCCGGGTGTAAGTCCGGATCTGCGACCGGAAAAGCCCAGGCTTCTATCACCAGTGGCACTTGAAAACTGCCCCCCGGACAGCCTGTGGAGGCCCGCCAGACCCCAAGTAACGCCAAGTTCTTTCTTAAAGTCAGTATTGGCGATCACAATCCGCGCTTCGATTAGTACCTGCTTGATTGGCACATCAATTTCACTGATCAGGCCCTTAAATTCATTAATCTTTTCTTCGGTATCGGTGAGAATAATGGTGTTGGTACGATCATCGACAATAGCGCTGCCCCGCTCTGAGAGTATGCTGGTAGTAGCATTGCCCTCAGTGGCACCGCCGGACTGGCCAGACTGGGAATAAACGGCGGTAAACAGCTCAAATATCTCCGCCGCATCCGCATATTTAATCCGCACAAATGCAGTTTCCAATGGTGCCAGTTCCTGTAGCTGTTTATTAGCCTCTACCTGCAAACGCTCCTGTTCGGCAATCTCTGCGGATGGAGCAACCATCAACACATTGCCCTCCTGACGCTTATCAAGCCCCTTGGCTTTAAGTACAATTTCCAATGCTTGATCCCAGGGCACATTATCCAGACGTAGGGTGATACTGCCAGTTACAGTGTCACTGGCCACCAGATTGAGTGAGGTAAAGTCAGCAATCAGCTGCAGCACTGAGCGTACTTCAATATCCTGAAAATTAAGGGACAGTCGGTCACCAGTAAAGTCGAATTTTTTGTTTTGTAGCTCCACCTCAGCCGCAGTCAATGGCTTGACTCTAACTATGTACTGCTTATCTGCCTGATAGGCCAGATAGTCATACTGACCCTCAGCCTCAATGGTAACTACAGTGGTAGAACCCTGCTGCACCGTATCTATAGCTGTGACTGGTGTGGCAAAATCTACTACATCCAGACGTCTATCAAGATGATCTGGAAGCTCCGTCTGATAGAACTCCAGGCGAATTTTGCTGCCGGTTTTATTAATATCAACATTCACCGCAGAGTCATTGAGATCAAGTTTGATCAGCCCAGCCCCCTGCGCATCGCGCCGAAAATCAACGCCAGTTAAAGCGGCACTTAACTGGGAGAAATCAGTGCGCCTGTCATCGCTGCCCTGGGCATAGGTTGACGCAATGGGCATAGCACTGGCGACATTAGCGGCTTTACCTGCGCCCACTTTAACCATTAAACGATCACCTTCTATGCGGGTGACAAAGGGCACAGATTCATTGAGATTAACAATTAATCGGGTTCGACTGCTATCGGAGACCACCACGGCATTCCGGGCATTTTCAAAGGACAGGGGATATTTTTTCTTCGCCAGCTGGCTTTGCACATCGGCAAAGTCCAGTACCAGACGCGCGGGCTCGGCAACCTCATAGCTCTTGAGCTGGGGTGGCCGCTGCGAGAACTGCAGGCTGATCTCAAACTGATCGCTGGAAAGCGAGGTAAAATCTATATCAGTCACTCGGTTATCTGCAGCTGCCGAAGACCAGGAGAGGCCATAGAGACTCAGCATTAAAAAACGGCATTTAACTCGACTAATCATCTTATCTTACCTAGTGAGTTGATCACTCTTATCCATGGCCAATGTTCTGGGCCGGTTAACCCATCCACCACTGCCGTCTGGAACCGTTTCCAAAACTTCCAGTTCAAGACTATCAATCTGAGTAATTCTGCCAAAGTTCCGGCCCAGATAATTGCCCTGGGTCACCCTATGTATTCTGCCCTCCCCATCATTGATCAATGCCCATATCTGCTGGTCGCGACTGAGGGTGCCAACCATAGACAGAGCGCTGTAATTAAACTGCTCCAGAGACTCAAGCTGCCTGACCTGATCTGGCTCTGCCACGGCGGCACCGGATAAGCGGCCATCGCCTGTATCAAGCAAGGGCGCCTCAAAGGGGCTACGCATGGCCAGGGCTGAATAATTGAATCGCTCCGCCGGAGGGTAAGTCGGCAGAGGTTCAATACTGCCCTGGGGGCGCTCCCGAGACAGAGCCATCCTGGCATCCAGATCATCAAATTGACTATCTGAGGAGCAGCCACAGATCAATGCGAGAGCGCAGATAATCGGCAATATTAAAGCCAAAGCTGTCATCAATGGGCCTCCTCTTTATATCGGTAGGTCTTGGCATCAATGACCATATTGAGCAATGAGCCATTGCCCGCCTCTATAGCGTAATCGTGCAGAGTGACTATTCTTGAGAGCGCGGCAACACCGCTGACAAAGGAACCAAATTCGTGGTAGTCGCCTGTCACATCAAGCCCTATCGGTAGTTCAACATAGAACTCTGAGACTTTTTCCGGCTGCAGGGAAATTGCTTTCATACTCAAACCGCTGGCATGGGCGATCTCCGTAATATCCTCTAGCAGGCCAGGCACCTCGGTATCCTTGGGCAGTTTCTGGAGCAGTGCGCCAAAGGTTTCATCTAGCTCTAGCATCTGCTGGCGATAGGCCTGCAAACTAGCCGCCTGAAAAGCCTTGATCTCGTACCGCTGCAGCAAGTTTGCCTCTTCGTTGCTGGCTATCTGATACTGGTGGCGCAATTCTTTTACCTTGAAAACGTAGCCTGCGAGCAGCACAACAATAAATACCAGCGCCAGCAAGATGGTTTTTACCGATGCTGGCCATACCCCAATCTGCTGTATATCCAGATCGGCAAAATCAATATGCTTAAGTTCCTTTAAGCTGTCTTGAAATGACATATCATCCCTGCTTATTATTTAAAAACCTCAGATCGGCTAAATTTTGTCTGTTGCTGGCTCTTCAATCGCTATCTGTAAATTAAATACACTGCCCTGGTTGCCCAACTGATCATTTTGCTCCACCTTGGCCAGATTGGGGTCCCGAAACTTGCCGGACTTATCCAAGTTTCTCATCAGCGACGAGATGTGATTATTGGATTCCGCGAACCCAGACATTTTTATCTGGTCAGCCACACGATCCAACTCCGACAGATAGATACCATCCGGAATAGCGCGTACCAATTCGTCAAAGATCTTAACAATCTCCGACCTGGTGCCCTGCAGATCTTGAATCACTTTCATACGTAAAATCATTTCTTGTTTTTTGTTTCTCAGCTCATTGATCTCTGCGACTTTTTTATCCATCTCTGCAATGCTTCTTTGCAGATAGGCGTTGCGCTGTTGCTGCTCGTCCACCGCAGAGCCAGCCACACTAATCCACAGGGACACTAGTATTATTGAGCTCAGTGCTACCAGCCCCAGCTTGCCCATATAGTCTCTTTTTAACTGCTCCCGGGATTCCTCCCGCCAGGGCAAAAGATTGATTTGTGACATTATTGAAAACTCCTCAGCGCCAGTCCCACCGCCAGCATCATCGCCGGTCCGTCATTGGCCAGGGCAGCGCGATTGATGCTGGGATTGATCTGCATATTGGCCAGTAGATTGGCCACCTCGGTGGGCACAAACAAGGAGGCTTCGATATCGGCAGCCAGCCCTTCGATGGCAGATACTCCGCCAACTAGGAATAGCTGATCAATAAAATTGTAGTTACTGGAAGAATAAAAGAACTGCAAGGATCTACTTATATGCTGAATCAGGAACTCTTTGAATGGAATCAGCACCTCTGACTCATAATCCTTTGGGAAACCACCTGTGCGCTTGGCCTCACCGATTTCCTCCCAGGACAGCCCGTAGCGCCGTTGAATTTCTTCGGTTAGCTGTTTACCACCAAATAACTGCTCTCGGGAATAAATAGTTTTGCCATCCACCAGCACGGTAAAGGTAAGCATGGTGGCGCCAATATCAGCGATTGCCACCACTTGATTAATGCTCTGATCCATCTGATCTTCCATCAGCCCGCATGCACGCTCAATGGCAAAACCTTCAACATCCACTACTCTGGGGTTGAGTCCGGCGCGTTCAAGCGCCTGACGCCTGTGCTCAACATTCTCCTGACGGCAGGCGACGAGAAGAATCCTGACCAGATCCTGATTGTTCTCCACAGGGCCGATCACATCAAAGTCAAACGCCACTTCTTCCATAGGGTAGGGAATATATTGATCCGCCTCGATCTCAATCTGCATTTCCAATTGCAAGTCGGTGAGTCCGGCGGGCAATTCAATCTCTTTGGTAATTACTGAGGAGCCAGAAACGGCCACTGCAGTGTCGGTGAGTTTGGTGCCAGAACTATTAACCAGCTGTTCTACTGTCTTGGCCAAAGACTCTACATCGGCGATATTTTTTTCCACCACTGTATCTGTGGGCAATGGCATCACTCTGTAGGCCTCGACCTTATAGCCGCCAGCGGACTCACTTAGCTCAATTAATTTGACCGCGGAAGACGAGATATCCAGCCCCAACATGGGTTTGGCCGGTTTTGATAAGAAATGTAAAAATCCCATTACGTAGTTATCATCCTTTAGGTTTGCAGCCAACCGTCGCTGGAAGCGTCATTAACAATGTTTACACAGCCTACAAATGATGCACTTCGCATTCTCTACGCCTTATAATAGATGCTGATTTTTACGGTGCCTGAAAAATGCAGTCCAAAAGTAAGCATAAATTACTAAAATCTCTGGCAATTCTGTCTGTGATGGGTGCCGGAGGTTTTCTTGTAGTGGCCTCCTGCCTCTATCTGTACCTTAGCCCAAAACTGCCATCAGTCGAGGAACTAAAGGAAATCGAGTTACAAATTCCACTGCGAATTCATTCACAAGATTTGAAAGTTATTGCCGAGTTTGGTGAAAAGAAGCGTTCGCCGGTGAGTTTTGATGAAATACCTCAGCCGATGATCGATGCATTTCTGGCTGCAGAGGACGACAGCTTTTTTGAACACCGGGGCATCGTAATTTCCGGCCTGGCCCGCGCAGCCTTAGAGCTCATTACCACAGGCTCCATTCGCAGTGGCGGCAGTACCATCACCATGCAGGTGGCGCGCAACTTCTTTCTCAGCAAGCGTCAGGAATTTACCCGCAAATTCAATGAGATACTGCTGTCCTTTAGAATTGAAGAAGAACTAAGCAAGCAGGAGATCCTCAGCCTTTATACCAACAAAATTTATTTTGGTAAGAGGGCCTATGGCGTAGGCGCCGCAGCTCAGGTTTATTATGGCAAAACCCTAGATCAGCTAACATTGGCCGAGATCGCCACCATCGCCGGACTACCCAAGGCACCGTCCCGATACAATCCCCTTGCCAATGCGGAGCGGTCTCTGGAACGCCGCAACTGGATATTAGGGCGTATGTTAGGGCTGGGTAACATTGATCAGGAGCAATACAACCAGGCTATTGCCGAAGTTGACAGCGCCAGCTATCACGGCTCTATCTCCGAGTTAGATGCCGCCTATGCCGCCGAGATGGTACGCCAGGAAGTGGTAGAAAAATTTGGCCTGAAAGCCTACACCGAAGGTTACACCGCCATCACCACATTGGATTCCAAGTTGCAGAGCGCCGGTGTTAAAGCGCTGCAGGCGGGCATTATGGCCTATGACCAGCGCCATGGTTACAGAGGCACAGAACAAACCGCTGTGGCAGAAGAACAATGGGAGCAGACATTGCGTGATGCCCCAATTTACGGCGGGCTGGAACCCGCGATCGTGACCGATGTCGCCGAAGACCATCTACTTCTAGTCACCAGAGACGGCCTGTCAATACCTTTAAACTGGGCCGATGGCTTGGAAAATCTGCGCTTGTATAAAACTGTCAATGCCCGCACTGCGCCAATCGCCTCTGCCACTGAAGTGTTTTCCCGAGGTGATCTGATTCGTATCCAGCGCCATAACGACTCCAGAGTCAGTCTTGCACAGCTGCCAGTGGCTCAGGCCGCAATGGTAGCCCTGGCACCAGAAAATGGCAGTATCAGAGCTATTGTTGGCGGTTTTGATTATCGTCAGAGCCGCTTTAATCGAATTACTCAGGCAACCCGTCAGCCCGGGTCAAACTTTAAACCCTTTATCTATACCACGGCGCTTAAAAATGGATTTACGCCGGCATCCATTATCAATGATGCACCAGTAGTATTTGATGACAGCAAGCTGGAAGAGACCTGGCGTCCGGAAAATGACGGCGGCAAATTCTATGGTCCCACGCGATTGCGCGAAGCTCTTTACAGATCCCGCAACCTCGTGTCGATTCGCCTGCTACGTCGTATGGGTATCGACAGAACATTGGAAAGCCTGCAATCCTTTGGTTTTGATACCAGTGAAATGCCCCTGGATCTCAGTCTTGCCCTTGGCAGTTATGCATTGACCCCCCTGGAAATTGCCCGTGGCTACGCGGTATTTGCCAATGGCGGTTATCTGGTCAAACCCCATATCCTGGACAAGGTTATCGACCGCGATGGCAATGTGATCTACCAGTCAAACCCAGAGACTGTGTGTGACCCCTGCAGTACTGATGACATTGCTAACGATGAAGCTGTACCAGAAAACATCGACCTGCAACTTGAAGAGTTGCTGAATAATCTGGCCGAGGAATCTCTACTCCAGGATGAACAGGATAGCTGGGAAGCCATAGCCCGGGCATTGCAGAACAGCAAAAAAGCAGAGACGATTCCTGCCAGGCAGGTGGTCGATAAGCAGACTGTATTCCTTATCGACTCCATGCTTAAAGATGTTATTTTGCGCGGCACTGGCACCAAGGCGAAAATACTTAAACGCTCAGATCTGGCCGGCAAGACAGGCACTACCAATGGTCCCAGAGATGCTTGGTTCTCTGGTTATTCACCCCATTTGGTTGCCACTGCCTGGGTTGGCTTCGACGATAACTCGATGCTGGGACGCAATGAATATGGTGGTTCCTCCGCTCTGCCCATCTGGATTGAATTTATGGGCGCGGCTCTGGCAGACAAACCACAGATACAGCGACCGCAACCCAATGGCATTGTCATGGTCAAGATTGATGCCAAAACAGGAAAGCGAGTAGCACCTAATCAAACCGGTATTTTTGAATTCTTTAAAACCGTAAATGTATCGGCACTGCCGGATGCCGGCAGCTTAAAAGGTCCGGATAATCAGAGCCCACTGCCGGAGGATCTATTTTGATTCAAGCCTGGGCTGAAAGTTTTGACTGGCAGAGCATTGATACTGTACTGCTGGACATGGACGGTACCTTGCTGGACCTGAACTTTGATACCTTCTTCTGGCTTCATCATCTACCCAAGCGCTACAGTCAGCAACACCAGCTTGAGGAACAGCAAGCCACTGCAGATGTGCACCAGCGGCTAATCGCCAAACGTGGCACTCTGGACTGGTACTGCACCGACTTCTGGTCCAGAGAGTTGAATGTGGATATTGTTGCTTTGAAGCAGGAAATCCAACATCTGATTGGCGAGCGTCCCCAAGCCCTGGATTTTCTTAGGGCCTTAGGACAAATTAATAAGCAGCGTATTCTGGTTACCAATGCCCATCGAGACAGTGTTGAGATCAAATTTGCGGTCACCGGCATTGAGCCATTGCTGGATCAGGTGATCACTTCCCACGACTATGGCTATGCCAAGGAGGATCAGCGTTTCTGGCAGCAGCTGCAGCACAGCATCGGCTTTGATCCCGAGAGAACATTATTTATTGATGACTCAAAGCCAGTACTGAACTCTGCCAGGGACTACGGTATTGCGCATCTGCTGGCTATAGAAACCCCAGACAGCCAACGGCCCCCGGCACCGGATCACGGCTATCCCGCCATCCGCCAATTCGCACAGATACTGGGGTTGGACAATGGATAACAGCAATAAGGTCCGTATCGATAAATGGCTTTGGGCGGCTCGGTTTTATAAAACCCGCGGGCTCGCCAAAGCGGCTATTGAGGGGGGCAAAGTGCAGATTGACGGACAAAAGTCCAAGCCCAGCCGACCAGTAGAAGTCGGTATCCATTTGAGTATTCGACAGGGTTTAGATACTAAGATAGTTGAAGTTATTGCCATCTCCGAGCATCGCCGCGGCGCTCCAGAGGCACAGAAGCTTTACCAGGAAACCGAAGACAGCATTGCCCAGCGGGAAAAGCTTACCGCCGAACGCAAGGCCTTTAATATTTCCACTCCGTCCAGTGAACGACCCAATAAAAAACAGCGCCGACAAATTCATCGTTTTTTAAGTAATTAAGGCTGCTATAAAGCCATATTGCAGTACAATGCCCGCCATGACCGATCATGACAGCAGACAGCGATTTCTTTTTGATGGCACCGATATCCGCGGGGAAATTACCTCCCTTGCTACCAGCTATCAAACCCTAATCGCCCAACAACAGTATCCCGAACCCGTAGCCAAACTTTTCGGTGAATTTCTGGTGGCCGCCAGCTTGCTCAGCGCGACCCTTAAATTTTCTGGAATTGTTACCATTCAAGCCATGGGCAATGGCCCGCTGAATACAATAATGGCGGAATGTTCCCAGGGCACCAAACTGCGCGGTATTGTGCGCGGCGACTTCGACGCTGCCATCAAAGCCAAATGCCTGCAGGACTTTCTCGGCAATGCCAGTCTCGCCATTACCATTGAACCTGAGGGCGGCGAGCGCTATCAAGGCATTGTGCCCATGGATGCAGACAATCTTAGCGGCTGTCTAGAGCATTATTTTAATCAGTCGGAACAGCTGCCAACCCAGATAAAAATCAGCGCCGATAAGCAGCTGGCCACTGGTGTGCTGGTGCAGCAGATGCCCAACCGCAATAGCGCCGAGAAGGTTGCAGCCGACTGGGCTCATATCACAGCTCTGTTGCAGACCTTGCAGTCCGAAGAGCAACTGAGCCTGTCCCATGCCGAGCAGCTCTACAGATTATTCCATGAGGATGGTGTGCGCCTGTTCGAGCCAGAGGCATTGCATTTTTTCTGCAGCTGCTCGCGGCATCGAACCGAGCAGGCATTAATTTCACTAGGCTCAGAGGAGGTCTATGATATCTGCAAAGAGCAGGGCTCAGTGAAGATCACCTGTGAATTCTGTAGTGAGCAATATGAGTTCCACAAAAATCATGTGGATGATATGTTTAATAAACCACCGCCCGTCATTCATTAGCAGCTACAGTGGTTTTAACCAGCCATAAAAAAACCGCACTGCGAAAGAGCGCGGTTTTTTTGCATCAGGCATTTCTACATACCTGGTTACTGGTCGTTTAACTGCCTGTTACTTACTGTTGTCCAAAATGTAATCAATGGCTGCAATCACTTCGTCGTCAGAACAGTCCATGCAGGTGCCACGGGCGGGCATGCCATTAATACCATTGATGGCATTGGTATAAACAGTCTCGATACCTTTCTCCAAGCGCGTAGCCCAGGCTCCAGCATCTCCGTACATAGGCGCACCAGCTACACCGGAAGTGTGACAGGCCATGCAGTTTCTATTGTAAATGGCATCCCCTGCGCGGGCCGAGCCACCAGCAGAGACTGCAACAGCAGCCACAACCTGACCGGCTTTAACCACATGTCCAGCAGGTGCAATGCGTTCTGCTACCGCCTGCTCCTGAGCTGCGGTAAGTTCTTGATTTTGCTTGGCACTACAACCCCAGAGCATGGCACAGGAAATTGTGATTAATGCGAAAAGTCTTAAGTGGCTCATTGTTGCTCCCATGAATGTAAAAAATCTAATGTAAAACTTGTGGCGGGCATTATACAGCAAGCTGCGCCCTCAACCAGACTAAGTTATAAACTACCCTAGGGGTCTTATTCCCGCGGCGCTGCGCACTTTGGCAATCAGTGCAGAACTCTGCTGCCGCGCCTTTCTTGCGCCCTGCTGTAATACGGCTTCAACCTCCGCCGGGTTCTCCAGTAACTGAAGATATTTCTCCCGCGGCTCGCGCAGCTGTTCATTGACCAATTCAAACAACTGCCGTTTAGCCTCTCCCCAGGCAATGCCATTGGCAAATTCAGCACGCATCTGTTGAGTTTGATCCTTGCTGGCAAAGGCCTGCCAGATTTGGAATACCGCACTAGTATCCGGATCCTTGGGCTCACCCGGCTCCAGCAGGTTAGTCTTAATCTTGTTGATATGCTTCTTAAGCTTCTTCTCCGTTAAAAATAACGGAATAGTGTTGCCATAACTTTTACTCATCTTGCGGCCATCCAGGCCCTGCAATATGGCTACATCGTCATCCACCTGAGCGGCAGGCAAAACAAAATGCTCGCCATAATGATGATTAAAGCGCTGAGCAATGTCCCGTGCCATCTCGACATGCTGGATCTGGTCGCGACCAACGGGAATTTTATGAGCATTAAACATAAGAATATCCGCTGCCATTAAAATCGGATAACTAAATAGCCCCATATTGATGGCGGTGTCCTCGTCTTCGCCGGCGTCAACATTAACCTGTACCGCCGCTTTGTAGGCATGGGCCCTGTTCATCAGTCCCTTGGCGGTCATGCAGGTCAATAGCCAGGTCAGCTCCGGGATTTCAGGAATGTCAGACTGCCGATAGAAGGTAACTCTGTCCGAATCCAGACCCAGAGCTAGCCAGGCAGCGGCAATTTCCAATGTCGACCGATGCACCATATCTGCATCCTGAGCCTTGATCAGTGCATGGTAGTCGGCCAAAA
>CAXAJC010000005.1:0-38141 GCA_963969005.1 uncultured Cellvibrionales bacterium
GTACCAATGCAGGTTGAATATAGTTTAGAGCTAGGGCAAGTGTAGACAATTTTTAACTCTGTATCGGCTGTTTTACTCCTGCTATGTCGACTGCTTAATCCAAACTGGTAGATGGCTGCGCTAAATTGTAAAAATAATCGGTACTTCAAATAATTGGTACTTCGGTTATCATGGGCGCCTTTAAAACATTCGAGACCCATAATCATGGCCAATTACTCCACCAATGAATTTCGCTCTGGCTTAAAATTAATGCTGGACGGTGATCCCTGCTCCATTCTGGAAAATGAATTTGTGAAGCCGGGCAAAGGACAGGCCTTTAACCGGGTAAAGCTGCGCAACCTTAAAACGGGTCGCGTGCTGGAGAAAACCTTCAAGTCTGGTGAGAGTCTTGAGGGTGCTGACGTGATGGATATGGATATGCAGTATCTCTATAACGACGGCGACTTTTGGTACTTTATGGAGCCGGAGAGCTTTGAGCAGCATCAGGCTACTGAAAATGCAGTGGGCGAAGCACTGCAATGGCTCAGCGAACAGGATATTTGCGTTGTGACTCTGTACAACGGTTCGCCACTGTCTGTTGTTCCCCCCAATCATGTTGAACTTGAGATCGTTGAAACTGATCCGGGACTGCGCGGTGATACTGCACAGGGTGGTAGCAAGCCGGCCAAGCTGGTGACCGGTGCCACAGTGAAAGTCCCGCTGTTTTTAGATCAGGGTGATGTGGTTAAGGTAGATACTCGCACCGGTGAGTATCAGGGTCGAGTCAAGGATGCCTAGTTCAGGCCTGCTTCTGTGAAGCTTTTTTCTGGTGGATAATTGGCAGTCTGGCAGCAGTCTAGCAATGTTGCAGGCTCGCGCAGAGCTTCTGTCGACCCTGCGGCAATTCTTTTTTCAGCGCTCTGTGATGGAGGTTGATGTGCCTGTTCTGGCCCGTTCTTCCGTCACAGATATCAATATAGAAAGCATACCTGCTAATATCTATAGTGAAAGTGGGTACTTACAAACTTCTCCTGAATATTTTATGAAACGCCTGCTCTCCCAGGGCGCTGGTGATATTTTTTGTCTTGGAAAAGCCTTTCGCAATGGCGAGCAGGGTTGTCGTCACAACCCAGAGTTCAGTTTGTTGGAATGGTATCGCTGTGGCTGGGATGAGCATCAGCTTATGGACGAAATAGCTGAGTTGATCAGCCTGGTTTTTGCCGCGAGATCCTCTCAACCCCTTGCCATCACCAAGCGCACCTATGGAGACTGTTTTAGCCAGATACTGGGTATTGATCCCCATGGAGCAGATTTAGTTGAGCTGCAAGAAAACGCAGTGGCTGCTAGCTCAGACAGCTGGACTGGCGAGAGTCGCGCCAACTGTCTGGATCTGCTGTTTAGTCAGTTGGTCGAGCCCCAATTGCCTTCAGGGTTAGTGTTTGTCTATGACTACCCCGCCTGTCAGTCGGCGCTGGCGCAGCTCCATAATGATACCCAGGGACGACAGGTCAGTCGCCGCTTTGAGGTTTTTTTAAATGGTCTTGAGCTGGCTAATGGCTACTTTGAGCTAACCGACATAGCAGAACAGCAGCAGCGGTTTGATGGGGATAATGCTCAGCGTATTGAAGCGAGCAAACCACAGATACCGGTGGACCGGCATTTGCTGGCGGCCCTTGATCATGGGATGCCGAGCTGTGCCGGTGTTGCTATGGGGGTGGACCGGTTGCTAATGCAACTTGAGGGTGCCGATTCGATTACTCAGGTGATGCCCTTTAGTTGGGATCGCTGCTAGCTGCATTTAAAGTAATGGTCCATCACCTTGCTTGGTTCATCAGTTTTGGTGTGACCGACCACCGCAGCAGGCACCCCGGCAACAATCGCATGGGCTGCCACTGGCTTTAACACCACGCTGGATGCTGCCACCATAGCGCCCTCACCAATCTCAATATTGCCAAGTATTTTTGCGCCTGGGCCCAACAGTACGCCTTTGCGGATTTTGGGGTGGCGATCACCACTGACTTTACCTGTTCCTCCCAAGGTTACCGACTGCATAATTGAAACACTGTCTTCAACCACGGCAGTTTCACCAATCACCAGCCCAGTTGCATGGTCAATCATTACTCCGGACCCGATAACCGCCGCCGGGTGAATATCCACGGCAAACTTCAGGGAGCTGCGATATTGAATCAGCAGGGCCATAGAGCGATCGCCCTGTAACCACAGTTGATGTGACAATCTGTAGGACTGCAGGGCCAGAAAACCCTTGTAGTACAGAAAGGGTGAGCTGTAGTTGCCGCAGGCGGAATCACGATCGACGGTCGCCTGAATATCTTTGGCTGCAGCCCCAATAATCTCGGGTTTACATAAAATATTCGTCATAATTTCCCGCAGCATACTGACTGGTGTGGTGTCACTGGACAGTTTGCTGGCAAGGTGAAAGCTCAGAGCTGCTGCCATATCATCATGGTTGAGGATATTGTTGCGCAGATACTCTGCAAGCACAGGCTCTGCCGCTGAGGCCTGTGTCGCTTCATCGATAATATGTTGCCACACCTCAGTGGTTAGGCTGATTGCTGTATCCATAATCATTATTGTTGTGGGTCGTTGATTTTCCTCTATTCTGAGTTAGGCGGCGTCAATATGCCAGCCTGTTCTTGCAATACACCAGATATCCACCGATAGGGCGCCAGCCTTGAGCAGAGATGACGCGGCAGCACGAGCAGTAGCTCCGGTAGTTACAACATCATCAATCAGTGCTAGCCGCATGCCGGCGACAGGGGAGCTGTTGTTAACTTCAAAGGCGTCAGCCATGCTGAGCAAGCGATCTTTTTTCCCCTGCAGATGCTGGGGCTTTGAGTAGCGGCTGCGGTAGAGAATATCTGTCCGCACCAGACTGTTGTCGAGCAGTAAACCCAGCTGTTGAGCGATGGTATTGCTTTGGTTGAAGCCCCGGCGAACTAGAGATATCCAGTGCAGTGGCACAGGAACCAGCATTTGTGGCCGCTCCAGGGATTTGTAAGCGTTATTTATCGCAACGCCAAGCAACTGGCTGAGCTGGATAAATTCAGGAGCATTAATATCGGTTTTGATCGGCTTGATCAGTCGATCCAGCGGTTGCCTGTATTGGAAGGGCGCTATACAGCACCGAAAAGGAGGGGGATTGTGCTGACAGTCCGGACAGATATTGTCACTTTGCAGAGGTGCAGCACAGTGGCGGCATTGATACGTCAGCTGTGGTAGCCCTGCCGTGCAGTCTGAACAAATAGCCTGATATTTGCTGCTGAGGTGTTCGCTGCAAAGGGCGCAATTGCCCGGTAAAAGAAGGTTGCCCAGTTGTGCTAGCTGCATGCGCAGGCTTGCGCCGTTAATAACAAACCTCCCTGATACCAAATCCTTTTGCGAGTGGCGACCCTAGCTCACTTTATGAGTCGGGTCGCTATCGTCCTCATCTTCATCTTCATCCTCAATGCTATTGGCAGCATTGGGATGGCCTTTGCTCAAATCATTGTCGTCCAGACCATATTCCTCACTGAGAATGCCACCTGGTACCTTGGGTGCATAATCTCTGGGTGGTTGTATATCTTCTGCACTGATAAGAGGGTTGCCATCTTCGTCAACGAGAGACAGGTCCGAGCCGCCGGCCTTGAGCAGCTGTCGGCCAATTTCAGGACTGGCCAGGCGGATTGCACTGGTGGCGAGGTGCTCATGGATCTGGCGATAGCTCTGGGCCATATTGGTGGTCAGGTGAGAAACAGTGACAAAGTGCTCTGTCACTTCCTGCTGATAGCGTTTTAGCTGTTGCTCACTGTGCTCAAGTTTCTTCTCGAGATCCCGCACTGAGACGTCGCCACTGGAAGGTTTGCGTGAGTAAAGATGGCCAATGCCAGCGCCAATCAAAAAGCAGGCTGCCGCAATTAATACCATGGTCAATGTAGTCAATGTAATGCCCCCATCACTGTTAGCAGCTTTCCGTGCCTCGACATGTGCAAGGTTTTGCCGTTACTTGTTCCTATTGTAACGCAAAAATTGACCATTGGCGCCGCAGAGTTTTGGTTGTAACCATTTAATTTGCTGGTTACAGTTCAGCCTATAGATTATTTCTCAAGCTGTTTATGCCGACTCCCAAGCTTCGCTATCAAAAAGACCTTAGCCGTGATGGCTTTGTTGCCGATCCCGCTCAACAGCAGGCCGTCGAGCATCTGGAGGATTTGTATCAGCGCCTGTGTGCGCTGCACTGTCGCCCGGCCGCAGGAATACTGGGTGGTCTACTGCAAAAGTTTTCCAAAAAATCCATGCTGCCTGAAAAAGGTTTGTATTTTTGGGGTGGCGTGGGCCGCGGCAAGACTTATCTGATGGATAATTTTTACGAGAGCCTGCCCTTTGAACATAAGATGCGCGTGCACTTTCATCGCTTTATGCGCCGTGTGCATGAGGATTTAAAGCTCTATGCCGGGCAGTCGGATCCACTGCGTCAGGTGGCGGACAAAATTGCCGCTGAAACTTGTATTATCTGTTTTGATGAGTTCTTTGTCAGTGATATCACCGATGCCATGATTCTTGGGCTATTGCTCGAGGAATTATTTTCTCGGGGTGTTTGCCTGGTGGCCACCTCTAATATTGTCCCCGACGGCCTCTACGAGAACGGCTTGCAACGGCAGCGCTTTTTGCCAGCCATAGCGCTGCTCAACCAGCACTGTCAGGTCGTCAATGTAGATGGGGGAATTGATCATCGTTTGCGGGTTCTGGAAAAGGCTGAGTTGTACCACTGCCCCCTGGATCAGCAGGCTGATGCCGCAGTTCAGGCCACTTTTGATAGCTTGGTGCCCGTGGAGGGCGAGATTAAGGTCGCCGTTGCGCTGGAGGTGGAGGGCAGACCTATACCAGTGTTGATGATGGCTGAGGATATAGTGTGGTTCGACTTTGCCGCTATTTGCGAGGGGCCGCGGAGTCAGAACGACTATATTGATATCGCAATGGAGTTCCATGCCGTGATGATTAGCAATGTTCCCCCACTGGGTCCAACCAATGAAGATGCCGCCAGGCGTTTTATTAACCTGGTGGATGAATTTTATGATCGCAGCGTCAAGCTGGCTCTGTCCGCAGCCCAGCCCCTGCATTTGCTCTATTCTGGCGGTCGTTTGGAGTTTGAATTCCAGCGCACTCAGAGCCGTTTATTGGAGATGCAGAGCCGCGAATATCTGGCTCGTCCCCATCGCCCTTAGAGAACCCTATAAAAAAGTTAGTTTTTGCCTCAAGAAGCCCTTGTAATAGGCCACAGGGGTCATTACAATTCGCACCCTTTTTTGGGATCCCCCAAAAGCTAGGCAGGATAAGATGAAAACATATAGCGCAAAAGCAGAAACAGTAGAACGCGACTGGTACATCGTAGACGCAGAGGGCAAGACCCTCGGCCGTTTAGCGACTGAAGTTGCGACACGTTTACGTGGCAAGCACAAGCCAGAGTTTACCCCCCATGTTGATACCGGTGATTACATCGTTGTGGTTAACGCTGAGAAGGTTGCCGTTACTGGTAATAAGGCGAAGGGGAAAATTTATTATTCTCACACCGGTTACCCGGGTGGAATCAAAGACATCTCTTTTGAAAAGTTGATTGAGAAAGCGCCGGAGCGTGTTATTCAGTCAGCGGTTAAAGGTATGTTGCCGCGCGGCCCACTGGGTCGAGAAATGTTTAGAAAGCTGAAGGTTTATGCTGGTGTGAATCATCCTCACGCTGCGCAACAGCCTCAGACATTAGAAATCTAACGGAAAGCGACCATGGCAGAGACTCAATTTTATGGCACTGGACGTCGCAAGACATCAGCAGCCCGCGTTTTCATGAAATCTGGAAGCGGCAACATCACTATTAACGATCGCGCTATCGACGTTTACTTTGGACGTGAAGTAGCTCGTATGATTGTGCGTCAACCTTTCGAGATCGTCGATATGGTTGAGAAGTTTGATCTTCATATTACTGTCGCTGGCGGCGGTAACTTCGGACAGGCTGGTGCCATCCGTCACGGCATTGCCCGTGCACTGGTTCAGTATGACGAAAATCTGCGTCCTTCACTGCGCAAAGCGGGATTCCTTACCCGTGATGCACGTCAAGTTGAGCGTAAGAAAGTGGGTCTGCACAAAGCGCGTAAGCGTCCGCAGTTCTCCAAGCGTTAACCGCTGCAGTTTTAAAACAGCCCGACCCATTGGTCGGGCTTTTTTTTGCCTATAAAAATCAACAACTTAACCTGTTCTATAGCAACTAAATATTGCGTAAAAATACGCTATCCGTTACTATGCAGCGCCTTTTTTATTTGCACACGAGTCCGTGTGTTTTAAATCCAAATTTTGTGTTTAGAGGGAGAGCGTCATGAGCAATGACGGTGTCAACCAAAGCCGCCGAAAATTCCTGTTAGGTGCTACTTCGGTAGTCGGTGGTGCAGGTGTAGTTGGTGCAGCAATACCATTTGTCTCATCCTGGCAACCCAGCGCTAAAGCTAAAGCGGCTGGAGCCCCAGTTAAAGTTAATATTTCCAAATTGGAATCCGGCGGCCGCCTGGTTGTTGAATGGCGCGGTAAGCCAGTCTACATCGTGCGTCGTACCGAAGAGTCTCTGGCTGCTATTAATGCCATGGACACTAGTATTCTCCGGGATGCTAATTCTGCAGCCGCTTCCCAGCCAGCCTATGTGGCTGGCTCAGCTCGCACATTGGCGGGCAAAGAGGAGTTTCTGATTCTGGTAGGTCTCTGTACACACCTGGGTTGTGCTCCTATGTACCGCCCTGATGTGGGCGCTCAGGATCTGGGTGGTGACTCCTGGCTGGGTGGATTCTTCTGCCCCTGCCATGGTTCCAAGTTTGATCTTTCCGGCCGTGTATTTGCTGGTGTTCCAGCTCCGACCAACCTCGAAGTGCCGCCTCATTCCTATGAGTCGGATGATGTTGTCATTATTGGTATAGATTCGGAGGTTGCTTAATGAGCAATGAAACAGGCTTTGCCGCATGGCTGGATTCACGTATGCCGACACTCAAGCGCGAGTGGAATCGACATATGGCCGAGTACTATGCCCCTAAAAACTTTAACTTCTGGTACTACTTTGGCGTTTTGTCCATGGTGGTTCTGGTTATTCAGCTGATTACTGGTATCTGGTTGTTGATGAGCTATCAGGGCTCTGCAGAGCAGGCTTTTGCCTCAGTTGAGTACATCATGCGAGATGTGGATCTCGGCTGGATTATTCGCTATGCCCACAGTACAGGTGCGTCTGCGTTCTTTATCGTGGTCTATATGCACATGTTCCGGGGCTTGATGTATGGCTCTTATAAAGCGCCCCGCGAGCTGGTGTGGATATTTGGCATGACGATTTACCTTGCCCTTATGGCAGAAGCATTCCTCGGCTATGTACTGCCCTGGGGCCAGATGTCCTACTGGGGTGCCCAGGTTATTATCAGCCTGTTTGGTGCTATTCCAGTGGTGGGTGAAGATATCGTTCAGTGGATTCGAGGAGATTACCTGATTTCAGGCATCACATTGAACCGCTTTATGTCACTGCATGCTGTGGCCCTGCCGATTATTCTAATCGCGCTGGTGGTGATGCACATCATTGCACTGCACGATGTGGGTTCAAACAACCCTGACGGTGTCAGTATCAAGAACCACAAAGACAAAGATGGCAATCCAATCGATGGTATTCCGTTCTACCCGTACTTTGTTATCCATGATCTGGTGCCTATCGTAGTCTTCCTGATTGTATTCTGCTCAATTCTGTTCTTTATGCCAGAGATGGGTGGTTACTTCCTTGAGTTTGCCAACTTTGAAATTGCCAACTCATTGAAAACCCCAGAGCATATTGCACCGGTTTGGTACTTTACCCCCTACTACTCCATGCTGCGTGCGGTTCCAGACAAGCTGGGTGGCTTTATTATTATGGGTGCTGCCATTGCAATTCTGTTTGTGCTGCCATGGCTGGACAGAAGTCCGGTGCGCTCGATTCGCTATAAAGGAACCTTCAGCCGTGTAGCACTGCTGATGCTAGCCGCAGTATTTATTATTCTCGGTTATCTAGGTGTTAAGGCACCGACTGCAGGTCGCACTATACTGGCCCAGATCTGTACCGTGCTGTACTTCTCCTACTTTATCGGTATCTACTTCTGGACCAGAATAGAAACCACCAAGCCAGAGCCAGAGCGTATCACCATGGATGGCGGTATCGGATTCCTCCGCAGCATGGGTGCTGTGCTGATTGTGGCACTGATGGTGGTTATACCAATCAAGGCAGTGGGCGCAGAGTCGGCCAACGCCTGTGGCGCCATCGACTGTGATCCCTTTGAAGCGCAGTTGACCAATGACGCCTCATTGCAGAATGGTGCCATGCTAGCAGTTAACTACTGTATGGGTTGTCATTCATTTAAATACTCGCGCTGGGAGCGAGTTGCTAATGATATAGGTATCCCCAATCAACTGATGCTCGACAATATGGTATTTACTGGCCAGAAGATTGGTGAGTTGATGGATATTGCCATGCCTGCTGACAAGGCCAAGGACTGGTTTGGAGCTACTCCACCAGACCTTACCCTGGTAGCTCGCGCCCGTAAGCCAGAATGGGTTTATACCTACCTGCGCAATTTCTATGCTGACCCCAGCCGTCCATTGGGGGTGAACAACAAGGTATTCAAAGATGTGGGTATGCCCCATGCGCTGTTAGACCTGCAGGGTTTGGCAGAATGTGCCCCGGGACCTGTGTTGGCAGCCAATGGCGGTATCAAGCGCGATCTTATGACCGGCGAAGATATTCTGGATAACCCCTGTGGTAACTATAATATTGTCAAAACCGGTACCATGACTGAAGAAGAGTTCGATGTTGCAGTCTATGATTTGGTTAACTTTTTGACCTATGTGGCGGAGCCCATGGCCGAGCAGCGCAAGCATATCGGCAAGCTGGTTATTTTGTTTCTGCTACTATTGTTGGTACCAACGGTTCTGTTGAATCGCGAGTACTGGAAAGGCATCCATTAAGTCCTGTTTGGCCGAACTTGGCCAAACTTGACGGATGACCAATTTGGGGGCAGAAATATTCAGTCCCCCTTAACTAATAAAAATTGTGAGGTTGTTGTGCGACGATCATCGATGACGTTATTTTCTGATCCTACATGCCAGTACAGTCACCGGGTGCGTATTGTACTTGCTGAAAAGGGCGTTACCGTTGATATTGAAGATATCGAAGCCAACGCGGTTACGGAAGAAATTCTTGAAGCAAACCCTTACGGAACACTGCCTACATTGGTAGATCGTGATCTGGCGCTCTATGAATCTAAGGTGGTCATGGAATATCTCGATGAGCGCTTCCCCCACCCGCCACTGCTGCCTGTATATCCTGTAGCCCGTGCCCAGAGCCGACTTTGGATTTACCGCATCGAGCGCGATTGGTGCAAGCTGATTGACACCATAGTTGCCAGCCCAGATACCAAGAAAGCCGAAGCTGCGCGCAAAGAATTCCACGAATCACTGGTGACTATCGCCAGTATCTTCACTGAAATGCCCTATTTTATGAATGAAGAGTTCACATTGGTTGATTGCTGTCTGGCGCCAATGCTGTGGCGCTTGCCCCAGCTGGGTATCAAGCTGCCAAACAACCGTCAGGTTAAGCCCTTGCTGGACTATATGGATCGCCTGTTTGAGCGTCCATCATTCCAGGAGAGCCTGACCGATCTTGAACGCGAAATTCGCGCCTAGTTGACAGAGATGAAGATGAGGTCCAATCGACCCTACCTGCTCAGAGCTTTCTTCGATTGGATAGTGGATAACGACTGCACCCCTTATATTGTGGTCAATGCCCATTTTCCCGGGGTTGAAGTACCTCAGGATTTTGTTACCGACGGTCAGATTGTGCTAAATATTGCGCCCCGTGCGGTCAGCAGTTTTGAAATGAACAACGACTATCTGCAACTCTCAACACGTTTTAGTGGCATGCCCATTGATATTCACCTGCCGGTGGGTGCCGTAATGGGTATCTACACTCAGGAAAATGGCCAGGGTATGGTGTTTGAACCAGAAGACCCGGACGAGACGCCTCCAGAGCCTCCCAAAGGGCCGAAAGTGGTGTTGACTGAGGCCGAAAAACCTTCCAAAAAACCGTCCAAAAAGCCACCGGCTGGCAAAGCAAAGCCGTCTCTGCGGGTGGTTAAATAACCTTTTATTGATCACTTAAATGAGGATCCCTCTATGTCTGGACCTATAGCTATTCTCTCCGCTGCACGCACTCCAATGGGAGGTATGATGGGCAGCCTTTCCTCAGTCTCGTCTCCTCAGCTTGGTGCTGTTGCAATTAGTGCTGCCATAGAGCGCTCAGGCCTTGATCAGGCGCAATTTAATGAGGTTATTATGGGTTCTGTGCTGACTGCTGCTGTTGGTCAGGCGCCAGCGCGACAGGCTGCACTGGGAGCGGGCATGGATAAGTCCACAACCTGCACCACCATCAATAAAGTCTGTGGCTCGGCAATGATGTCGGTAATGATGGCCGGCAACGCCCTGCGGGCTGGTCAGTCAAAGGCTGTGGTTGCCGGAGGTATGGAAAGCATGAGCCGTGCCCCTTACCTAATCCCCCAAGGTCGTCAGGGCTATCGCTTTGGCAGTGCCGAAATGCTCGACCATATGCAGTATGACGGCCTGCAGGACGCCTATCAGGCTGTTGCCATGGGTAACTTTGCCGAGAGCTGTGCCAACAAATATAACTTTAGCCGCGAAGATCAGGACGCCTATGCCATAGAGTCATTGCGTCGGGCTAATGCGGCCATAGATCAGGGACTGTTTGATAATGAAATTGCTCCGGTAACCATCGCATCCCGCAAAGGCGAAACAGTTGTCAGTGTCGATGAGCAACCTGGCAATGCCCGTCCTGACAAGATTCCCCAGTTGCGTCCCGCCTTTGCCAAAGACGGGACAGTAACTGCTGCCAATGCCAGCTCTATTTCCGATGGTGCAGCCGCATTGACCCTTATGATGGCCGATGAAGCCGAAGCTCAGGGCCTCAAGCCGATTGCGTTGATTCATGGCTACGACCAGACCGCCCAGGAGCCGGAGTGGTTTACCACTGCACCTGTGAGCGCGATCAATAAGACATTAGCCAGAGTTGGTTGGTCTGTGGATGATGTTGATCTATGGGAAGTGAATGAAGCTTTTGCTGTTGTGGCCATGGCCGCGCTGCATGAGATTGGCATGCCCCACGACAGACTTAATGTGAACGGTGGTGCCTGTGCCTTGGGTCACCCCATAGGTGCCAGCGGTGCAAGAATTATTGTTACCCTGATCCATGCCCTGCAACAGCGCGGTGGCAAAAAAGGCATTGCCAGCCTGTGTATTGGTGGTGGTGAGGCCACAGCCATGGCTATTGAGCTGGTTTAACTAGCAGCCCGCCAAGGCAATAAAAAAGCCCTGTTAGAACAGGGCTTTTTTGTGTCTGGCGTTTTAGCATCTGACTAGTCGATATATTCGAATACCTTGACTACTTTGCGCACACCGCTGCTGGCACTGGCGATATCAGATGCCAGATCGCCGCTGACACGGTCAATAGTACCCATTAGATAGACCACGCTGTCTTCAGTGATCACATCAATCTTCAAGGCCTTCACCTGCTCTTCAAAAGCCAGCTTAGTCTTGATTTTGGCAGTGAGCATAGAGTCATTGGTGCGAGAAACAAGTGAGGTCTTTCCGCGCACTTGCAGTTCATTGTGTACCTGACGCACGTTAGTAAAATCCCTTGCGGTGTCGCCCGCCAGCACTTTCATTTCTTTGCTCGGTACTTCCCCAGTCAACAGAACTACTGCCTTGGCTACACTGACATTAACATGTGAGGCATCGAGGTCTGGATGGGCCTTTTTAATATTAACACCGATAAAGGTAGCCATTTTTCTGTCATTGTAATAAGTGCCTGCACTGGTGTCCGCTGGATCTGTTTTTATTGGCTCGCTGGTTACACTATTAACCACAGTGGTACAGCCTGTGAGCAATAAAATCCCTGTTATAAGCAATATTACCTGTCGCATTTATTCTCCTCCAAAAATTCTATGATCGACCAGTGCGCAGAGGCACTGGGTAATTTGAAACTGCGCTGCGCCAGTCAGCTGTCCAGAAAACTCTGCAGTACTGATTTCGATATCATTGTAGCCCACTGTGGCAGATAGTAAATCGTCGTTGTTGGCAGAGAGTAAAATAACACTCATACCCTTATCAATGGCGGCCTCAACAGTGCTGATCAGGGCCAGACTGTTATCGCCAGCGCTGATTATTAAGACAATATCGCCGCTCTGCGCCTGGGTCTGCAAGCAATGGGCATAGCGCTCAGCGCCAAAGCTATTATCCACCAATCGATTGATATTCAGCGCCGGAAAACCCGGGCGCTCTATTTCAAAGCCCTGGGTCAAATAATCGGTAAATAGCTGTGCCAGCAGTACAGCTGATTTGTCCCCACAGCTAAAAATACTGTTGCCTGCCAGCAATGCAGCACTTATTTTTTCTGCTGCTGCTGCCATGGGCTTGGCAAAACTGTCGCCCACCACCATGGTGGTTTCGATAAGTTGCTGAAAATGGTTAAAAATCTTCTGATCCATAATGGCTCTGTCTACTTCTGATGGGACGCTAGGTTAAAATATTTTGCAGCCAGTTGATAGCAAAGTTACCGAGATGATGGTTGTTAGGGCTTATAGCCACAGCATCAAACCTTGCCTGGGTATTTCCCCCCTGAGGCGACTGCTGCAAATAAGCCAGAGCAGCGGCATTGAGTCGCCGGCATTTGCCGGGACTAATGGATTCCTCTGCACTGCCGTAGCGGCTGGAACGGCGGAACCTCACTTCGATAAAAACAACACAGGATTTATCCTGCATTATCAAATCAATTTCGCCTCGATTGGTACGAAAATTCCGTTTTAGCAGCCTCAACCCCTGATCTTGCAAATACTGGCAGGCTAACTCTTCCGCCTCTGGCCCGGTTAATACTGCATTGCTGCTTAAGTCTTTAGCTCTGTCCCTGAACTTTGCCATTCCCTGCCTCTAGGGTTGAATTGCGACCACTTTGCCGCGCTGAAAAGCCGCCCACTTTTGTTGCCGCTCAATAACCCCATTGGACAGGCTGAGAAGACCAGTAGCGCCAAACAGCGGCAGGGCAGCCTCAGATTCAAGCGCCTTGAGATTTCTGTGCAGTAAAAAAGCATCATAGCCAACCGCATACAGATGTCTGTAGGCAGTGTGCAGTCGCTGGTCTGGCTGCAGATGTGTGGCCATCTGACCAGGCAAGGTCCAGGGCATGGCACTGAATTCGACGCTGGACAGGTCTCTGTCCAGGCTTGCCTGCGCAGTGCCATTATAAATATGCGATGTGGCCACTACAGGCACATCGGAGGCATAGAGAAAATCCAGTGCCGGTTTAATTTGCCGCGCTACCATTGGATAGCCTAGCACCACCACCAGATCAATATCCTGTCGCCGACGAGCGCTTGTTTGAATGCGGCTATTAATAAAGCGTTTAAGCTGACGACCGCGCTCTTCACTGAGATCAATTTGCAGTGGCGGTTTGAGCAGCGGGGTAAAATCTCTGGTCGCCGAAGGATAGATCACCTGACTTAATAAAGTGCCGCCCTTGTTGTTCCAGTACTGATTAAAAAACACTGCGGCCCTATTGCCCCAGCCATTATCCGGCGCCACGATCAGCACATTGCGCTGGCCTTTGTGCCAGGCGCGGTCTGCGATTTGACTGACCTCATCCAATGGTGACAGGCCAAATTGATAGAGATTTTTTGGTTGTAGCAGGTTTTTATTATCAACGCGATTGAGGCTGATAGTGGGCACTGGCAGAGCCTCAAGTGGCAGCAGGTCCTCCACCTCAGAGCGACGCATAGGGCCAATAATTAATTCAGCACCGTCCTCTACAGCACTGTTGTAGGCTTGCTGCATAGAGTCGGCGCTGCTGTCATAGATACGAATATCAGGGACTGTTCCTGAGTCAGATTCAATATTGCCCTGCTGCTGTGCCAGCAGATTGTAGTAGGCGCCCATAAAACCATCGAGCAATGTATAACTGGGCATCTCGTATTGACCCTGCAATGGCAGCAGCAGGGCAATCTGTGATGGTGCCTTATCAGATCTGCCTACTTGACCCAGTGCTGTGGGCGGCAGCTTTGCCGCAGGGTGGGTTTTCCAGCGCTGACGCCAGTTCTTGAGAGCCTGTTGGCGGGCAATATGATCAACCTGGTAGAGCCGATTTAACTCAGCCAGCTGCAGCCAGCCGGCCAGCTGACTATCTCGATGATCACGACCCTGCTGCAAATAGCTAAAAGGCTGGGCATTGAGCTGGCGCCAAATATGGTCATGGACCACTCTGGTATCCCGCTGCCCTTTGCTTAATGCAGCTAGCTGGATATAACCCTGCAGAGACTGCTCTGCATTTCCCAGAGCCAGATCAATCTCAGCTTGCAAACGAATGGTACGCAGCTGTAATTCAAGATCAAAGTCGGGGCTGATAAAAACAAAGCGCTCTTGCTGGAGATAGGAAGAGGCTTCAAGTGCCCGGCTCATGCTGAGATCCAACTGAGTGCTCAGCAGAATAAACTGAATATATTCCGGATCAGTCAGTTGATCGCTATCGATCAGCGCAAGAGTGTCAGCAATTCTCTGGGGATCTCCGGCAAATAGCATAGCCGCCTGGAGCAACAGCCCATCCGGTTGCTCTTCGAGCCTGGCCTGTTGTAGCAACCTTTCCCCTTGGGCCAGCGCGGAGCTGTCCGTTGTTTCGAGCTCAATTACCGGTGTCGAGACTGTTTCCATGGTTGTTGTTGGCGCACAGCCACTAATAAAGGCTAAGATGCACAAACTGTAAGTAATCAATGGCAGAATATTTTTATTCATGAATTCTCATCAATTCGGTACGTTATATATAGTCGCCACACCCATAGGCAATCTTGGAGATATGGTACCTCGGGCCATAGCGACACTCAGCGCGGTCAGTGTAATCGCCTGTGAGGATACTCGCCACAGCAAAAAGCTACTCGACCACTTCGGTATAGATAAACCGTGCGTTGCGTATCATGATCATACGGACAAAAAATCCAGTTACAACCTTCTCAAACGATTAGCTAACGGCGAAGACGTGGCCCTGATTTCGGATGCCGGCACACCATTAATCTCCGACCCCGGCTACAGGCTGGTCGCCGAAGCCCGCGCTCAGGGTTACAGCGTTATCCCGGTTCCCGGTGCCAGTGCGGTGGTTGCTGCACTCAGTGTTGCTGGCCTGCCCACAGATAAATTTAAATTTATCGGCTTTTTGCCAGCCAAGAGCAGTCAGCGCAAGAGTGCCCTGACGGATCTAAAGACAGCGGCTGAGACCATGGTCTGTTATGAGGCACCCCACAGAATTGTGGATACATTGACAGATATGGCCACAGTGTTTGGTGCTGAACGGCCTGCATTTATGGCCCGCGAAATTACTAAAACCTTTGAGACCTATCTCCATGGTAGCCTTGAGGAATTGCTTGAACAGGTTCAGGCAGATAGCAATCAACAGCGCGGAGAAATTGTGCTGGTGATTGCAGGGCATATTGGCGAGACTGATAATGTCTCCGTGGATGCAGAAAGAATTCTCGGCTTGTTGCTAAAAGAATTGCCATTGACCAAAGCCGCCTCAGTCACCGCTAAGATTACCGGCGGTGACAAAAAACAGCTCTACCAGCTTGGTCTTTCACTACAGGATAAAGGTTGAGCCATCAGCTTCTCCCAATAAAAAGCCTTCAGCTTTGCTTAATAAGGAGTCTTCAGCGTCCGTTAAATAAAGAACCTTCAGCGTCCGTTAAATAAAGAACCTTCAGCGTCCTTTAATAAAGAGCCCTCAGCTTTTCTTAGCAAGACTCCCTGCCTGAATATCCGCCACAGTCAGCGCCGTCATATTAAAGATACCCCGTGAAGACACCGAGGGAATAACAATATGCGCTGGCCTACGGAAACCATTGATAAAGGGCCCGATTAGCAGAGCATCAGTTAGGGAGCGAATCAGCCCCATGGCAATATTGGCGGCGTCCAGATTGGGCATCACCAGCACATTAGCGCGGCCCTGCAGGTTGGCCTGGGAATAAACAGTGTTACGGAGTTTCGGATTCAGGGCACTCAACACATGCATCTCACCATCAATTTGCAACTCGGGGTAACTGTCCCGCAGCATATTGCCTGCACTGCGTACTTTTTTCGCAGAGGCAGCATTTGAGGTGCCAAAGTTGGAATGGGACAGCAGCGCTACCTTGGGCTCAATACCAAAACGTTTGACCAGATCAATGCTGGCCTCAGTAATCTTGACTAACTCATTGTCCGTGGGGTCCACATTCATCGCCGTATCGGCTAAAAATAATGGGCCATCGGGCAATAACAAAACAGCGGCAGAGGAAACCAGCTGGTCTTTATCCTCTGGCCCCAGCAGGTGCATAATTTCCCGTAGGTGGAAATCAAAGCGACCCACCTTGCCGCAAATAAGACCATCGGCCTCATCACGGGCGACCATTACCGCAGCAATAGCAGTGTGGTCGTCGCGCATAATTTTGCGCGCAGCATCCACAGAAACACCATTGCGCCCGACCATTTCATGATAGTAGGCGGCGTATTCTTCATGCTTGTTATTATCGCTGGGGTCAAATATCTCGACCTGTTTATCCAGATCTATGCGCAGACCAAGTCGATCAATTTTGACTTCCATTCCAGCCCGGCGGCCAATCAAAATCGGCGTAGCAATATTTTCATCTAGCACAGCCTGCACTGCCATCAGAACATCATCATTTTCGCCCTCGGCATAGACAATGCGAGCGGGTGATTTTTTCGCGATCTCAATAATCGGCTGCATAAACAGCCCGGCCTGATTGATAAACTCATGCAGAGTCTGGCGATAGGCTTCCAGATCTTCAATCGGACGAGTGGCGACACCACTGGCCATCGCGGCTTTGACAACCGCCATAGGCACATCTTCAATCAGCCTGGGGTCAAAGGCTTTGGGAATAAGATAGTCGCGGCCAAACTTGAGCTGCTCGTCGGCATAGGCTGCAGCCACCACATCTGAGGTTTCTTTGGTGGCCAGATCGGCAATGGCTTTTACCGCCGCCATTTTCATCTCTTCGTTAATAGTCGAGGCACCACAGTCCAGTGCCCCGCGGAAAATAAATGGGAAGCACAGAACATTATTAACCTGATTCGGGTAGTCCGAGCGGCCCGTCGCCAATATAGCATCTGGGCGAGCGGCCATGGCATCCTCTGGCATAATCTCTGGAATAGGGTTGGACATTGCCAGAATAATTGGCTTTTCACCCATTTTCTGCAGCAGCTCGGCATTTAATACACCTGGCCCGGACAGACCCATAAACAGGTCAGCGCCCTCGATAGCATCTGCAATGGTGCGGTCATCAGTCTCTACCGCATAACCCTGTTTCCAGGGATTCATGCCCTCTGTGCGGCCAGCGTAGATAACACCGGTGCGGTCGATCATGCGCACATTTTTCTTTTGCAGGCCCATGCTGACCAGCAGGTCGACACAGGCAATGCTGGCAGCGCCAGCCCCGGAGACGACCAGTTTTACATCTTCAAACTTCTTCTCAACAATTCGTAGACCATTGTAGATCGCCGCTGCCGCAACAATGGCAGTGCCGTGCTGATCATCATGAAACACCGGAATCTTCATGCGCTCGCGAAGCTTGTTCTCCACCATAAAGCATTCAGGTGCCTTGATATCCTCCAGATTAACGCCGCCAAAAGTGGGTTCAAGGCTGGCAATAATATCGACCAGTTTGTCGACATCGGTTTCATCAACTTCAATATCGAATACATCTATATTGGCAAACTTTTTAAACAGTACAGCCTTGCCTTCCATCACTGGCTTGCTCGCCAATGGACCAATATTGCCTAGACCCAACACCGCAGTACCGTTGGTAATCACCGCCACCAGATTACCCCTGGAGGTGACCGAGGCAACCTCTGTGGCATTCTCAACAATCAACTCACAGGCATGGGCCACACCGGGGGAATAAGCCAGCGACAGATCGCGCTTGTTTGCCAATGGTTTGGTGGGTCTGATTTCAAGTTTGCCGGGCAACGGGTGAGTGTGATATTTGAGTGCACTTTCTTTAAAGGAGTCAGTCATAGGTTCGATCTTCAGCGTTTTTAATGTTCTCCATTCTAACGCAGGCAAACGATAAATAGCCAAGCAGAGCATGTTGCCCTTGTAATAGTCGCCGTTTCGTAAAAGAATGGTCGATGAATTTCTACCTGCTACGTTTGCGCAAAAAACTGGACTGCTATGTTGCAAAAAAATAAAGGATTCCTGCTATCCCTCTACTGCATTTGTGCGCTGTTGATAAGTGTCGGCAGTCATGCCGAAAATGAAACCGCCCGCAACCTGTTTGCAGACTACCGCTCAGCCATACTACAGATTCGTATTATTGACCTGTCCTCTGGTAGCAAGAGTGCTATTGGCTCAGGGTTTCCGATTGACGCCAACGGTTTGATCGCCACCAATTATCATGTCATTGAACTTGCCGCTAGTGAGCCACAGCAATATCGCATCGAGTATCTCACCGACAGTAATAAGACCGGTGTACTGACGTTGGTTGATGTGGATGTGATCAATGATTTGGCACTGGTTAAAGCCGAGCTGATAGCCGCTGAGCCACTGCAGCTGGCCGCCACTGAGCCACAGGCCGGTGTGCCTGTCTATGCTCTGGGCAATCCACTGGATCTAGGTCTCACCGTGGTTCCGGGAACTTACAACGGTATTGATAAAAGCAGCTATTACCCAAGAGTCCATTTCACCGGCTCATTAAATTCCGGCATGAGTGGTGGGCCCACATTAAATCAACAGGGTCAGGTTGTAGGTATCAATGTTACCGCAGCAGGCAACCAGGTTAGCTTTCTGGTACCAGTCGGGCGACTGCAGCAGTTAGCTGCCGACTATAGAACCCGCGGTCGGGCAATCGGCGATATCAGCCAGCATATTGGCCGTCAGCTTATGGCTGATCAGCAACAAAAAATCAGCCGTTTACTGGCGGCAGACTGGCAACCCATTGAACTGGGCGAGGCTCAGGTACTCGAGGAGCTTCCCCCATTTGTGAAATGCTGGGGTGGCTCCAATAATGCCAGCAACAAGGCACAGTTTCTTAATGCCGAACGCAGTTGCCGCAGTGAAGATAATATCTATCTCAATGCCGGTTTCGAAACTGGCATATTGGAATATCAATTCTTTTGGCTCCAGACCGACCAGTTAAACAGCTGGCAGTTTTATAGCGTCTACGAGCAATTGTTTGCTGATTTTGCGCCGGGCAACAGAGCCAGCGAAGAGGATGTTACTGAATTTCACTGTGATAATAATTTTGTCACCAGTACCACAGAGCGCCAGAGCAAAATCGTGTTTTGTACCAGAGCCTACAAAGACTATCCCGGCCTCTATGACAGTTTGTTTTTGCAGGGCAGTGTCGATAGCAATTCCAGGGCCTTTATCAGCCACTTCACATTGGCTGGCCTGAGCAGAGAGAACAGCCTCGCCTTTGCGCGCAAATTTATGGAGATATCCCAATGGCCGTAATTATTGAGATTCTCGGTTGGGGCGGCAAGAGCCGCCGGCAATTCCGTGTTGAGTCTGACTCTGTGCGCATAGGCCGGGGCTACGACAACGATATTGTGCTGGCAGACCCGCATATTTCTCCTGCGCATCTGCACCTCGAGGCTACCAATGGCGGCTGGTTGATTGAGGACCAGCAAAGTCTCAATGGCCTGCAAGTGATTAATCGGGTTGGCGATAGGGAAGAGGTCTTTGGGTCTGGCTCTGAAATTAAGATTGGCCGCACCAGATTGCGCATTGTCTCCACAGACCAGCAGGTTGAGCCCACCAGATTGCTGCATCGCCTGGAGCGGGAGACCAGCAGACTCAACCGGCTGTCAGTATGGCTGCCATTATTTGTTGTGGTATTTGCCGTTGAGCTGGGGGCTATCTATGCCAATACCGCAGTGGAGTGGGAATGGAAAAATGCCATCCCCCTGTTGCTTGGGGCTCAGTTGCTGATTCTGGTTGTGGCCCTGTTCTGGGCTCTGATTGGGCGCATTATTCGCCATGAATCCCATTTGTTGGGACAGTACAGTCTGGTGCTATTGGCCACATTGCTGTTTTCCGGCTGGGACTGGCTGCTGGCGATGCTGGATTACAATTTCAATAGTTGGTTATTCGGTGACTATATGCAGCAGCTCAGTGCATTGGCTATTGTCTTTGTTTTGCTTAGTGCCAACCTTGCCCTGGCAACTAACCTGTCTGTTCGGGCCCGCTGGACAGGCTGTACCTGTTTTGTATTGCTGTTGGGGATGATTGGTCTGATCGGTGAAATGAATCGCTGGGGCGAGTTTTCCCCATTTCCTGAATATTCTAGTAAACTTGAGCCCCCGACACTGCTGGTCAGAGGTGGACAGTCCACCGATAAGTTCCTGTCGGATATAGACCATCTGTTTACAGCAGCTGAAAATAACAAAAACCAATAATCACAACGGGCATGCAAGCCCATAGGGGAAGTATCTTGGAAGCATTTGTCGGCCAACTTAACGATATTATCTGGAGTTCAGCGCTTATTTATCTGTGTCTGGGCTCCGGGCTGTATTTTTCTCTGCGCACCAGATTTTTACAGGTGCGTCACTTTCGTCATATGCTAAAGCTGATGCGCGCAGGCCGCAGTTCCGAGTCCGGTGTTTCCCCATTTCAGGCCTTGACTATGTCCCTGTCCGGTCGAGTGGGCACGGGCAATATTGCTGGTGTTGCCACGGCAATTGCTATGGGTGGCCCAGGTGCTGTGTTCTGGATGTGGATGGTTGCATTTCTCGGTGCATCCACGGCCTATGTAGAGGCAACTCTGGCGCAAATCTATAAAGAGTACGACGACAACGGCGAGTACCGCGGTGGTCCCGCCTACTATATTGAAAAAGCCATGGGCCAGGACTGGTATGCTTGGCTATTTGCCGTCGCCACTATTATTGCTGTCGGCTTCTGCCTGCCGGGTATTCAGGCCAACAGCATTGTGGCCGCCATGGGTAATGCCTGGTCCATTCCGCCATTGGCGACTGCACTATTTATTGCTGTGGGTGTGGCACTAATTATTTTTGGCGGGGTAAAACGTATTGCCCACTTTACCCAGGTTGCTGTACCAGCGATGGCAGCTGGTTATATCGCCATTGCGCTGTTGGTTCTGGCGGTCAATATTGACCAGTTCCCCGGGGTAATCAAACTGATTATCAGCAGCGCCTTTGGTATGGAAGCAGGCTTTGGTGCCATTATTGGTATGGCTGTGCAATGGGGTGTTAAGCGTGGCATTTACTCCAATGAAGCAGGGCAGGGCACAGCCCCCCATGCGGCGGCAGCCGCAGAGGTTTCCCATCCCGCCAAGCAGGGTCTGGTGCAAGCGTTCTCTGTGTATGTGGATACCTTGATGATTTGCACCGCCACCGCCTTTATGATTCTTATGACCGGGCTCTACAATGTGGCTGGCCCTGAGGGTGCTATGCTCTATGAAGGTATTGCCGGTGCCGAAGCTGGCCCAGCCTATGTGCAGGCCTCGTTTGACACAGTACTGCCCGGATTTGGCAGTGGTATTTTGGCTATTGCCCTGCTGTTCTTCGCCTTTACCACCATTATTGCTTACTACTATGTGGCTGAAACTAATGTTATGTATATCAACCGCAAAGTGCATCGCGGCTGGTTAGTGCTATTGCTAAAAGCACTGCTGTTGACCTCGGTAATGTATGGTGCACTGAAAAGTGCAGATGTTGCCTGGGCACTTGGTGATGTGGGTGTGGGGCTAATGGCTTGGTTAAATATTGTGGCTATTTTGATTATTCAGAAACCGGCGATACTGGCTCTAAAGGATTATGAGACCCAGCTTGATCAGGGTGTGAATCCGGTATTTGACCCAGAGAAACTGGGTATTGAAAAAGCTGACTTCTGGGCTAAAAAAATAAACGACAAATAAGACCGTTTGATTAGGTGGCTGGCCAGCCGCCTAAGTCTTTCCAGCGATTAACAATTTTGCAGAATAACTCTGCGGTTTTGATCGTGTCATACAAAGCGCTGTGAGCATCGTGATTATTAAACTCAATATCCGCCGCTGCGCAGGCTTTGGCCAGCACAGTTTGGCCATAGGCCAGCCCCGCCAGACTAGAGGTATCAAAGCAGGAGAATGGGTGGAATGGGCTGCGTTTAATCTGATTGCGTTCAATTGCCGCATTGACAAAGCCCAGGTCAAAGTGAGCATTGTGGGCAACCATCACTGCTCTGGTACAGCCTGTATCGCTAACTTCTCTGCGAATAGGCCGAAAAACTTCTCGCAGCGCTTCTCCTTCTTCCTCTGGATTCCGCTCTGGGTCATAGAGATCGATACCAGTAAATTCCAAGGCTGCCGGTTCAACCAGCGCGCCGGGAAAGGGCTCGATATTTTTGCTGTAACTCTCTTTGATTTGTAGATTACCCTGAGCATCCATTTCCAGAATCACTGCGGCAACTTCGAGCAGGGCATTGGTATCTGAATTGAAACCACCGGTTTCAACATCCACCACCACCGGCAGAAAACCGCGAAAGCGCTTTGCCATCAACGAGGGTTGCAATAGTTCTTCGGGCATATCCATTAGTTACTTAACTTCCAGTTTAGACTGGTACCGGCACCCAGAGGAATCAGTTGCGACCCGTCATAAGGCACAGACTCGGGTAGCTGCCATGACTGACGCTGCAATGTAATTTTGCCGCTATTGCGGGGCAGGCCATAAAAATCCGGACCATTGGTGCTGGCAAAGGCCTCCAGCTTATCCAGAGCGCTAGCCTGCTCAAAGACCTCGGCATAGAACTCAATAGCCGCATGGTGACTAAAGCAGCCGGCACAGCCGCAAGAGCTCTCTTTGCGGCCCTGAATATGGGGTGCAGAGTCAGTACCCAAGAAGAATTTTTTATTGCCGCTGGTAGCCGCTTCGACCAACGCTTGCTGATGCACATTGCGTTTTAAAACAGGCAGGCAGAACAGATGGGGGCGGATGCCGCCCACCAGCATATCATTGCGGTTAAACAGCAGGTGCTGGGGGGTAATGGTCGCCGCTATATTATCACTGGACTCGGCTACAAACTCCGCAGCCTGCTTGGTAGTAATGTGCTCAAAAATAATTTTAAGCTGTGGGAACTGCTTGGTCAGACCGCGCAGATGGCGCTCAATAAACTCCGCCTCGCGGTCAAAGATATCAATCTCATTGGCGGTCACCTCACCATGGAGCTGCAATACCATGCCCACTTCCTGCATCACCTCTAGCACCCCACTGATATTAGCTAGGTCGGTCACTCCGGAATCTGAATTGGTTGTGGCACCAGCTGGGTAGTATTTACAGCCCTGCACAAAGCCGCACTCTTTTGCCGCGCGGATTTCCTCTGGGTCGGTATTATCCGTCAGATAGAGAACCATCAGTGGCTCCCAGTGAGAACCCTCCGGGCGTTGGGCTAAAATACGCTCTCTGTAGGCAGCGACTCCCGCCACCGTAGTGGCCGGTGGGGTTAGGTTGGGCATAATGATACCGCGACCAAAGCCACGTGCTGCTGCCGGTACAGTAGTTTCCAGAGCCCGGCCATCGCGCAGATGCAGGTGCCAGTCGTCGGGTTGAATAATGCTGATTTGATCCATGAAAAATAGTCCGCAGTTACGGGGGTAATGCTACCGGAAACAGTGGCTTCATACGAGTACTTGTGAAAAACTAAAACCATGAATATCACTGTACTAACCAATAGAGACCTAGCTAGCCATATTGCCCTAAGCCGTCTAATCGACCTGCTGAGTGCACACAGGCTATCGATCTTTATCTCTGAAAAAGTCGGTCGGGACCTTTGCCTACCAGAGCCATTGATGGCCTTGGCAGCTTTTGAAAAAAAGGTTATCGCTGTCAGCCCCCACTGCTTTGATGCCCTTGCCAGCAAGGCTAATTGCGAACTGCACGGTTTCGGAGATATAGGCAATAAGGTAAATGGCCCAGAGGGCATTGCGCGTATTCAAGCTACACAACCAGATGTGATTCTCTCGATCCGCTTTGGGCTGATTATCCGTGAGCCGATTATTGAGATGCCAAGATACGGGGTGATTAATTTGCACTCTGGGGTATTACCAGACTACAGAGGCGTGATGGCAAGTTTTAGGGCCATGGTAAATGGTGATGCTGAGATCGGCTCCACTATGCATTTTATCCAGGACAGTGGTGTAGATACCGGTGATATTCTCTCCATTGCTAGAATCCCGCTAAATACCCGACAGTCCTATTTGCTCAATGTGCTTAACCTCTACACCGCGGGCTGCGATCAGCTGGCCAGTGCGGTCCGGCAACTGGAATCTGGTGCTGCACTCCAAGCCCAGGCCCAGAAAGGTAAACCTGGTTACTATACATTCCCCACTGATCAGGAACTGGCCGCATTTTTTGCTATGGGTCATCAATTATTTGACCCCGCAGAAATAGATCTGATCAAAGAGCTACAGGGTCAAACGGCACACAACGTCATCAAATTAGGGTAGAATGCGGCCCGATTTCCCAAGCATAGGATTAAGTAACGTGTCATCGGTCAATAAAGTCGTTCTCGCCTACTCAGGCGGCCTAGATACCTCAGTCATCGTCAAATGGCTGCAGGAAGAATATCAATGTGAAGTGGTTACCTTTACCGCCGATATCGGCCAGGGTGAAGAAGTAGAGCCCGCCCGCGCCAAAGCGGAAGCGCTAGGTGTTAACGAAATTTATATCGACGACCTGCGGGAAGAGTACGCCCGCGACTACGTGTTCCCCATGTTCCGCGCCAACACTATTTATGAAGGCGAGTACCTGTTGGGCACCTCCATTGCCCGCCCACTAATTGCCAAGCGTCTTATAGAAATCGCCAACGAAACCGGCGCCGATGCAATCTCCCATGGCGCCACGGGCAAAGGCAATGACCAGGTGCGTTTTGAGCTGGGTGCTTATGCCTTAAAGCCAGGTATTAAAGTGATTGCTCCCTGGCGCGAATGGGACCTGAACTCACGCGACAAGCTGATGGACTACTGTGCCGAGCACAAAATTCCCGTCGAAATGAAGCGTGGCAAAAAATCACCGTTCTCCATGGACGCCAATCTGCTGCATATCTCCTACGAGGGCGGCAACCTGGAAGATCCTTGGTCCGAAGCCGAAGATGAAATGTGGCGCTGGACAGTTTCGCCGGAAGAAGCGCCAGATCAAGCCACCTACATGACCATCAGTTACCAGAAGGGTGATATTGTTGCCATTGATGGTGAGGCTATGTCACCGGCCACAGTGATTGAATATTTAAACAAGGTTGCTGGCGCTAATGGTGTAGGCCGACTGGATATTGTTGAAAACCGTTACGTGGGTATGAAGTCCCGCGGCTGTTATGAAACCCCGGCGGGCACAGTGATGATGAAAGCGCACCGCGCCATTGAATCTCTCACTCTGGATCGCGAAGTGGCCCATATGAAAGATGAGCTGATGCCCAGATACGCTAAGCTGATCTACAACGGGTATTGGTGGGCACCAGAGCGCCTGATGCTGCAGAGCGCCATCGACCAGAGCCAGGATGTGGTTAATGGTGATGTGCGCATTAAGCTCTACAAAGGTAATGTATCCGTGGTTGGTCGCAAATCCGAAGACAGCTTGTTTGATGCCAATATTGCTACCTTTGATGATGATGGCGGTGCTTACAATCAGGCCGATGCCGAAGGCTTTATCAAATTGAATGCTCTGCGTTTAAGAATTGCTGCCAATCGCGGCCGCAAGCTTTAAGTTGACCTCTATTACACTGACAACATGATTGTTAGCTTAGATGATGTCCAACAGGCTCATGCCCGTATTGAGCCTTATATCCATCGCACGCCGATCTTGCAGAGCCAGCTGCTCAACCGCATGATCGGCTGCGAGCTCTATTTCAAAGCAGAAAATTTTCAAAAAATTGGTGCCTTTAAAGCCCGGGGTGGCTGCAATGCTGTGTTTTCGATGGATGAAGCCAGTCTGCAACAAGGTGTGATTACCCATTCCTCCGGCAATCATGGCGCCGCACTGGCCTGGGCCGCTGCCCTGCGGGCTGCCCCCTGCACTGTGGTGATGCCAGAGAATGCTCCCCAGGTAAAGAAAGATGCAGTTGCTGGTTATGGTGCTCGAGTGCAACTTTGCGAGGCCACCATGGCTGCTAGAGAGCAAGCCGTTGCGGATGGTATTAAAGAGTTTGGTTGCACCTTGGTGCACCCCTTTGACAATGATCTGATAATAGCCGGGCAGGGCACTGCCGCCCTGGAACTGTTAGAACAGATCGAACAACCTGTGGATATAGTAATGGCCCCAATCGGTGGGGGTGGATTATTAGCAGGCACAGGGATCTGCGTAAAAGCTTTGAGCAACGCACGGGTAATAGGGGCAGAACCAGAGCAGGCCAAAGATGCCTGGCTTGGGCTACAGCGTGGCGAAAGGCTGGCCGAGTACAGTCCCAACACTATCGCTGATGGCCTGCGCGCCACAGTGGGAGTGCGCAACTTTGAAGTGATACGTGAGACTGTGGACGAGATTTTGCTCTGCTCCGAAGAGCGCATAGTCGAAGCCATGCGTCTGATCTGGACGCGACTTAAAGTCATTGTAGAACCCTCCTGCGCCGTGCCTCTGGCGGCGATTATGGATCAGCCCGAGCAGTTTCAAGGTAAGCGGGTGGGGATTATTTTGACTGGGGGTAACGTAGATTTGGATGGTTTGCCATGGTGATTTGCTTGGGTGCTAGAGTGCTCCGTCATCTTGTACCCAACGCGCTAGGTGGGGCATGCTTAGCGTAGCGGAAGATCTCCAGAAACTGGTAGAGAGATCCTTCGTCGCTTCGCTCCTACCGGGGACTCCTCAGATTACTTGCGATACTTTTCCCTAGCCTTTCAATATACTAGCTGCCATGAGCAACCCCATGTACCCCCGTTTCCATCTGGCCTTCCCAGTCACCGATCTGGAAGCTGCCCGTGGGTTTTACAGTGGCATTCTCGGTTGCCCCACTGGCCGCGAGTCGGATCGCTGGATCGACTTTGATTTCTTTGGTCACCAGCTGGTGGCCCATTTAGTTGCCCCTGAAGATCACCCATCCGCTGCTACCAATACGGTGGATGGTCATACGGTGTCGGCCTCTCATTTTGGTGTGATTATGGAATGGCAGCAGTATGAGCAGGCGGTGGAGATGATGAAGGCCAATGGTATTGAGTTTGTGATTGAGCCTTATATTCGTTTTGCGGGGCGGGAGGGGGAGCAGGCGACTTTATTTGTGCGCGACCCTAGCAATAATCATTTGGAGTTTAAGGCGTTTCGCAATATCGAGATGCTGTTCGCTAAGGATCTGGAGTCCTATTAGCAGGCCTTAGCCTGATCTTGCGCCCATTATTTTGCGCACTATTGCCCGTTTTACAATGCCCAGTTTATCTCTGCCTGGCAGTTGCGCCAGCTGGGCTTTTTCTTGCTGCTCGGCATAGTAGCTTTTGCGGCTGTAGTTGATGGAGATATCCAATATTACCGGTTGACCTTGAGCAGCGGTTTCTAGTGCCCGGCGCACTATTGTATCTATGCCTTTGTTATTGGTGATCGGGAAGTAACCGCACTCCAAGGCATCGGCAAAGGATCCCCAGTTGATATGGCTGAGGTTTTTGGCGCTGTTGCGTTCGCTGTTATTAAACAGGCAATACACAGTTCCCAGCTTTTCCCGCACTGCGGTCAGTGCTTCCATGCCATTGATGACCATGGCGCCATCGCCCACTATGCCTACCACCTGCCTGTCTGGATTGGCCAGTTTAATGGCATTGACGGCAGGCACGCAGTAGCCCATTACGTTAAAGCTGGTGGGGCTAATAAACATGCGCTGGTCATTGATGGGCAGCAGTTCTGCTGCCAGGGCGCGATGGGTACCGTGGCCGGTGATTATGATGGCGTCTTGGCCGAGCGCGGCGGTCAAGGCATCAAAAAATACGGCGGGGTTTACTCGGCCTTTACTGTTGTGTTCGAGCCAGTCTTCTTTTAGGTCGGCTTTGTCTTTGCTGATCTGTTTGGTTTGTTTGGGGTCGGTTTGTGGTTCCAGCTCTTCCAGCTCTTGCAGCTTACATACCAGTGCTGAAATGGCCTGCGGCTGCAGTTCAATAATCTGTTCTGGTGTCAGTTCCAGATCACTGCTTTCGATGCCTATGGCCAGCAGGCAGTCGCAGTTTTTGAGTACTCGCTGGGCGCTGGGGTTATACAGCAACCCGGCGTGCAACAAGTGGTCGGCGGGGAAGGCGCTATTGCCTTGCAGGCTGGTGCAAACCGGGGCGGCTAGTTGCTCGGCCAGACTGACAAGGTCGGTACGGGCCTGGACTGCGTCCCAGCCCAATAGCAGGCAAGGGTTTTGTGCATTTAACAAGCGCCGGGCTGTGGCATCAATTTGTTGCTGGTCGAGTTCAGGTTGATTGGCGGCTGACAGATGCACTGGCAATGGTTTGTCCAGGTCGTCTGTATGCAGCTGTATATCTATGGGAATTTCGACACATACCGGACCGGGTTTATCGCTGATGGCAATTTGTTGGGCTTCGAAAATGGTGCCGACAATATCTTCAACCTGGGTAATTTTAAAGTAGGCTTTGCTCACCGGCTGCAACAGTTGCTGCTGGTCTATGCCGTTAGTTGGGGTATTGGCCAGTGGGCCCCCGGCAATAATTAATAATGGTATTCCTGAGATAAAAGCTTCGGCAATGCCCTGGCTGATCATGGCGTCGGCGTTGATGAGTATGGCGCCGATTTCTCCTGGGGAGGAAGTGCGACTGATCGCGTCGGCCATAAAGGCGGCGCTGAGTTCTTGATTGACCAGATGGGGGATAATCGAGTCGGACTCATTAAGCGCATTATAGAGTTCACTATTGTGCAGGCCGACAGTGCCGAAGGTATGTTTGATGCTGAGTTGTTCCAGTGCATAGCGCACTAGCTGAGCGCCAGTTTTGTGCATAGTCTACAACGTCCTTTTTTCTTCCATGCTTTTTGACACTGCTATAGCTGATTAATTTCTAACTGATATGCCCGGTGGTCCTGATGCGTTTGGCGCCTTTTACTGGCGCATCTTTATGGGCATCGGCTCGCCGTTTGTTGGCGGCATCAATGGCATTTTTGGTCGCGATCAAAAAGCCGGTGACCAAAAATGCGCCCGGGGGCAAAATAATTACCAGAAAGCTATAGCTGTCACCAAAGGGCTGCATTACCCAGTCGGAGGCGCCGGCACCAAACAGCAGGTGCATATCGGCAAACACTGTGCCCTGGCCCAGCAGTTCTCTAATGGCTCCCAGCAATATCAGCACGGCCAAAAAGCCCAGTCCCATCATCAAACCATCAAAAACGGCCATGCTTACATTTTGTTTGCTGGCAAAGGCTTCGGCGCGACCCAGAATGGCGCAGTTGGTAACGATCAGTGGAATAAAGATGCCGAGTATTTGATACAGCTCATAGGTGTAGGCTTTCATCAGCAGTTCGGTGCAGGTCACAAAGGCAGCGATAATCATGACAAAGGCGGGCAGACGCACGGCGTCGCTGACATGATTGCGAATCAGCGACACTATGGTGTTAGAGCCAATCAGCACTGCCAGAGTGGCAATGCCCAAACCCAGTGCATTGACCACGGTGCCAGTAACGGCCAGCAATGGGCACAGGCCCAGCAACTGAACCAGCGCCGGATTATTGGTCCAGAGTCCGTTTTTGGCGACTTCTGCTGCTGTGACTTCACTCATGGTTATGCTCGTTTGTACTCTCTTTTTTGGCTGAGGCGGCTACTGCGGCTTGCGTCAGTATGCGCTCATTGTCCTGGCTAAAGTATTCCAGTACTTGGGCAATCTGATAAATCACTGCCCTTGGAGTAATAGTAGCACCGGTAAACTGGTCAAACTCTCCGCCATTTTTTTTCACATCCCAGCCACTTGCCTCTGGGTTGACCAGAGACTTGCCATTAAAGCTGAGTATCCAGTCGCTCTTTTTCAGATCGACTTTGTCCCCCAGTCCCGGGGTCTCTTTATGATTAACCACGCGCACACCGGCCACTGTGCCATCGAAGTTGACGCCGATAATCATGCTGATATTGCCGCTGTAACCATCTGCGGTTACTGTGGGAATAATCGCTGCTACGGGCTGGCCGTTTTCCCGGGCGATATGAATATCACCGCCTTTTTGAAGCCCCAGTGCCAGCCAGAATTTTTCTGGTATGGGCTGCACATCCATCAGCAGGTCATTGTTGTGGCGCTCCAGGGGAATAATTTCCAGTAGCGCTCGCTGGGCGGCGGCGCGCTCGGAGGCGGCGATTTTGTCTTTGGTTAGAGAATCGGTAGAGGCCAAAATAATTGCTGTTATTAGGGCAAAGCTGGCCAGCAAAATGCTGTTAAAGCGGATCGACTGCAATGTCATGAGTCCTCCTCTTTTTCCGTGGCCCGGCGTCTGTCAGTGTGGCCATAGGTGCGGGGCAAGGTGTAGTTGTCGATAAAGGGCGCGGCGAAGTTGGCCAGCAGTACGGCAAAGGCAATGGCGTCAGGATAGGTACCCCAGGCGCGGATAATATACACCAGCACACCGATCAGCGCGCCAAAAATCAGTCGTCCGCGATTGCTGACTGCGCTGCTTACCGGGTCGGTCATAATAAAGAACGCGCCCATCATGGTGGCACCACTAAACAGGTGCATCAATGCTGAACCTGGACTGTCGGAGCTGCCGCCATCGTAGAAAATTACCGACATCAGTGTGATGGCTGCCAGCATGGCAACTGGGCCATGCCAGGTAAAGGTTCTGCTGGCCAACAGAATTAGGCCGCCAATCAGAAAGCCAATATTGACCCACTCCCAGCCCACGCCGGCAAAAGCTGCCTCACTAAACAGTGGATTCTGGGCATAGATCTGGTCGACCAGCAGACCGTCGGCATATTTAAAGCTATCCAGCGGTGTGGCGCCGGTTACCCCATCGGCGGAGTTTAATCCGTTAAACACAATCTGCAGTGACTCTATAAGCCCCGGGTGGTTGATGCCTTCTGGCAACAGGGCCGCTGGCGTCACCCAGGTGGTCATTTGGATGGGGAATGAAATCAGCAGTACTACATAACCTACCATGGCTGGGTTAAACGGGTTGTAGCCGAGGCCTCCATAGAGCTGCTTAGCGATCACAATGGAAAACAATGTACCCACAACCACTACCCACCAGGGTGCCAGTGGTGGCAGTGCGAGCCCTAATAACACTGCGGTGAGCACGGCGCTGTAATCTTTTAAATAGAAGGCAATGGGTCGGCCGCGCAGTTTGATAATCAGCGCTTCGGCGATAACGGCGGTGACTGTAGCCAGCACCAGATTGATCAGGCTGCCCCAGCCAAAGTGGATAGTCAGGGCAATTAAGCCAGGTATGGTGGCCCAGAGTACTAGCTGCATGACCTTGGCGGTGTTTTGCGCGGCGTGGGCATGGGGTGAGCTGATCTGCTTAAAGGCCATTAGTCTACCTGCTCGCCATTATGTTGTTTGATATGCTCAGCCAGCCGCCCTTTGGCTTGCTCCAGCTTTTGTTTGGCGCCTTCAACAGCGGCAGTCCGAATAGTCTTTTGCTCGTCGCTGTGGTCGTCACCGACTTCGGCGAGTTTTTCTTCGGCCATTTGCAGGCGCATTTCGGCGCCGGCAATGGAACGTTCAAATTTAGCCTGCTGCTGTTCCGGGCTGACTTTTTTGGCGGCGGCGCGGGCCTGGGCTGCGGCAATAATATCTATAGCGCCTCCATCTCCGGTAGAAACAGATTTATCAGGTGAGGCGGACGCATTGGCTTTGGCCTTTTCTGCGGCTTCTCGTCGCGCTGCGCGCTTGGCTTCTTTGTCCTTCTCGGCCTGCTCTATGCGCTGCTGATGGAATGCAAAGCGCTCTCGGGCATGGTCTGATCTGACTTTTTCGGCGCGGGCTTTTTGAATTTCACCTTTGCTGTGGCGGTAATGTTGGACCAGCGGTATGTTGCTGGGGCACACATAGGAGCAGGCGCCACATTCAATGCAGTCAAACAGATTGTGCGCTTCGAGGCGCTCGTGGTCGTCGGCCTGGGAGTACCAGAACAGCTGTTGCGGCAGCAATGATACCGGGCAGGCTTCGGCGCACATACCACAGCGAATGCAGGGCTGGGCGGGCTCGTCGTCGGGAATTTCGTCGTAGCTGGGGGCCAGTATGCAGTTGGTGGTTTTAACAATAGGCACGTCGGCGCTGGTCAGGCTAAAGCCCATCATGGGGCCACCCATCACCAGTCGGCTACAGGTTTCTTCATTGAATTTACTGTTGGCCAGCATATGGCTGACGGGAGTGCCAATTAGTGTTTCATAGTTGCGGTTGATACCACAGGCGTCACCGGTCATGGTGGTGACTCGGGAGATTAGGGGTTCTCCATCAACGATGGCGCGCTTGACCGCGTAGGTGGTGCCTATGTTCACGCACACCATGCCGATATCTGCAGGCAGGTCACCACTGGGGATTTCTTTGCCAGTGAGTATGTAGATCAGCTGCTTTTCACCACCGGAGGGATATTTGGTGGGGAAAGACACCACGGAGATGCCGGTGTCCTCCACATGGGGCTCCAGTGCTGCTATGGCTTCGGGCTTGTTGTCTTCGATGCCAATCATAATATTGCTGGGGTTGCCCAGAATATGACTGAGAATTCCTATGCCTTCAATAATCTCGGCAGCGCGCTCACGGATGGCTGAGTCATCGGCGGTGATATAGGGCTCGCATTCGGTAGCATTGACTATCAATGTGTGAATGGGGCGCTGGTACCCCGGGCTTAATTTAATTGCCGAGGGGAAGCCTGCGCCGCCCATGCCGGCAATACCGGCTTCGCCAATGGCCTTTACCAGTGCGGCGGGGGTGGCGTTTTCAACATCTTCAAAACCTTCGTGCTTTTTCCATTTGTCCCGGCCATCGCTGGTAATTTCAATGCAGGGCGCCAGCATGCCGGAGGAATGGGCTATGGGGCGATGTTCTATGGCGCTGATAGTGCCGGAGGTTGGCGCATGCATGGGCACCGATAGTGGCCCACTGGCGTCGGCAATCTTTTGTCCTTTGAGTACTTTTTTGCCGACTTCGACACAGGGCATGGCAGGAGTGCCTATATGCTGGCTCAATGGAATCAGCAGTTTTTCCGGCAGGGGCAGCGTGCCTATGGGCATAGTCAGTGACTGATGCTTATTTTCCGGGGGATGAACGCCGCCGGGAGTAATCCAGGTCCTCATGCAGCAGGCCTCCTGTCACTGGCAATTAAATCTGCCGTGGTGGGAGGCGCTGGCCAATGCCATTCTTTAATGGTTTCTTCCACTGGCAGCATATCGATGCAGTCTACCGGGCAGGGCTCTACGCATAGATCGCAGCCGGTGCATTCATCGGCGATTACTGTATGCATTAATTTTGCTGCGCCCAATATGGCATCTACCGGGCAGGCCTGGATGCATTTGGTGCAGCCGATGCATTCATCTTCACGGATATAGGCCACGGTTCTGACATCGGCTTCTTCGCCGTGCTCGGCGTCCAGCTCTGGCGCGGGCACATCCAGCAGATTGGCAATGGCATTAATGGTTGCCTGGCCGCCCGGGGGGCATTTGTTGATGGCATCACCACCAGCAATGGATTGCGCATAGGGTTTGCAACCGGGAAAACCACATTGGCCACATTGAGTCTGGGGCAACAGCTCGTCGATCTGCTCGACAATCGGATCTCCTTCAACCTTAAATTTTTCTGCGGCAAAACCCAGCAGGGCACCAAACAGGATGCCAAGTCCTACCAGCGCTATAAGGGCTGCGAGAATAGGTTGTTGGGCGATGGTATCGATCATTTACACCAGCCCACTAAAGCCCATAAAGGCAAGTGACATCAGGCCAGCAGTGATCATGGCGATGGCTGCGCCCTCAAAGGGGGCTGGGATATCTGCCGCTGCCAGTCGCTCGCGCATAGCAGAGAAGAAAATTAATACCAGTGAAAAGCCAGCGCCTGCGCCAAAACCATAGAGGGATGACTGCATAAAGTTAAGATCTTTGGAGGCATTTTGCAGAGCCACTCCAAGCACGGCGCAGTTGGTGGTGATCAGGGGCAAAAATACACCGAGTACCCGATACAGCAATGGGCTGGATTTTTCGATAAACATTTTGGTGAACTGCACCACTGCGGCAATCACCAGAATAAAGGCGATGGTGCGCAGGTAGAGTAGGCCAAGGGGCATCAAGACCAGTACATCTACGATATAGCTGGCCATGGCGGTCAATGTGAGTACAAATGTGGTGGCGGCAGACATGCCGATAGCAGATTCCAGTTTTGTGGACACGCCCATAAATGGGCACAGCCCAAGAAACTGTACCAGAACAAAGTTGTTGATCAGGATAGAGCTGACCAGAATTACCGCAAATTCTTGCATAGCCTACACAGGTTGTAATAAATGGCCCATTATCGGGGAATAAACTAGCCCTATTCAACTTAAATGGGGCGGGGCTTTAGTACTTTTCGATCTATCTAATAAATACTCTTGGCAATGGCTTTTAGGTCACTCGCTGGCCCGGTTTGGCCCCTGAATCCGGCTCCAGTAGATAAATGCCGCTTTTGTCGCCTGCGGCCAGTACCATGCCTTCAGACGTGCCAAAGCGCATTTTGCGTGGGGCCAGATTGGCCACCATCACAGTCAGGCGACCCTCAAGATCTTCCGGTTTATATGATGACTTGATGCCTGAGAATACATTGCGGGTTTCGCCGCCAATATCCAATGTCAGTTGCAGCAGTTTTTCTGCCCCTTCCACATGGCTAGCTTTAACAATTTGCGCTACCCGCAGATCCACTTTAATAAAGTCATCGAAGGTCACTTCTTTGGCGATGGGGTCATCTGCCAGCGGCCCTTCCAGTTTGGGGGCTGCGGCCAGGGCGGCTTCTTCTTTGCTGGCTTCTACCATGGCGTCCACCCGATCTTTTTCGATGCGCTGCATCAGTGGTTTAAAGGGGTTGATCTTATGTTCGGTCAATGGGTGTTGCAGGCTATCCCAGCTCAATGAGTCATTGAGGAAAGCTTCACCGTCAGCGGCCATGGCTGGCAACACTGGTTTTAAGTAGCCCAGCAGTACCCGGAACAGGTTGATGCCTAGGGAGCAGATATCCTGCACTTCCTGTTGTTTGCCTTCTACCTTGTTAAGTTTCCAGGGCTCTTTGGCGGCAATATATTCATTGGCAGCATCGGCCTGAGCCATAATTTCGCGAATGGCTTTGCCGTAGTCGCGATTTTCATAATGCTCTGCAATGATATCTGCGGCACCACTGACCTGTTCCCACAGGGCGGGATTTTCAATATCGCCCGACAGCACGCCATCATTGCCATTGGCCACAAACTTGGCACAGCGGCTGGCGATATTCACTACCTTGCCAACCAGGTCGCTATTGACCTTCTGCACAAAGTCTTCCAGATTCAGGTCGATATCTTCTACCGAGCCACTGAGCTTGGAGGCGTAGTAATAGCGCAGGTATTCCGGGTTTAAATGGTCCAGATAGCAGCGGGCATTGATAAAGGTACCCCGGGATTTGCTCATCTTTTTGCCATTTACCGTGACAAAGCCATGGACGCAAACCTTGCTGGGGGTGCGATAGTTGGCACTTTTGAGCATGGCTGGCCAGAACAGGGCGTGGAAGTTAACAATATCCTTGCCGATAAAATGGTACAGCTCGGTAGTGGTATCTGCGGCCCAGTAGTGATCAAAGTCGAGCCCATCCCGGTCGCAGAGGTTTTTGAAGGCGGCCATATAGCCAATAGGAGCATCCAGCCACACGTAAAAATATTTGCCTGGTGCATTGGGAATTTCAAAACCAAAGTAGGGCGCATCGCGGCTGATATCCCATTCTTGCAGGCCGCTATCCAGCCATTCCCCAAGTTTATTAGCCACTTCTGTCTGCACAGCGCCGCTTCGAGTCCAGTTCTGCAGAAACTCAGTGAACTCGGGGAGCTTAAAGAAGTAATGGGTGGATTCTTTCTCAATGGGGGTGGCCCCGGAGATAGCGGATACCGGATTGATTAGGTCGGTGGGCGAGTAGGTGGCACCGCAGGCTTCGCAGTTATCGCCGTATTGATCAGCAGTTTTGCATTTGGGGCAGGTGCCTTTGATATAACGGTCCGCCAAAAACAGATTCTTCTCTGGATCAAAGGCCTGAGTAATATCCCGCTTGGCGATATGACCATTGTCGTTAAGGCGGTTGTAGATCAACTCGGACAGTTCGCGATTCTCTTCGGAATGGGTACTGTGATAGTTATCCACCCCAATCAAAAAGTCATGGAAATCAGCTTCGTGAATGGCTCGCATATCGGCAATATGTTGCTCGGCGCTAATGCCTTTTTCATCTGCCTTGAGCATGATGGCAGTTCCATGGGCATCGTCTGCAGAAACATAGTAACATTCGTGTCCACGCATTCTTTGGAAGCGCACCCAGACATCGGTTTGAGTGTATTCCAGAATATGCCCAAGATGCAGTGCAGCATTGGCATAGGGCAGGGCGTTGGTTACCAGTATTTGGCGTTTTGATGACATGGTTCAGATTCTTTTTTGGGCATTGTTTGCAAGGCGCAACTATAGCGATTTTGCGTCAACTTTTCACGGGCAATTACTGCTCTTAAGGCCGCTGATGGGCCGTTTTAGATAAAACTTCAAAAATCCGGGGTGATTTAGTGTTAGATCAGGTGAAATACATTGTTGCGGTTGCCTCTGGCAAGGGCGGAGTTGGCAAGTCTACTACCGCCGTTAACTTGGCGCTGGCTCTGCAGGGGGCTGGTAAAAAGGTTGGTCTGCTGGATGCAGATATCTATGGTCCAAGTATCGCAATGATGCTGGGCGTGCCTGAGGGCACGCGCCCCAAAGCCGCAGATGAAAAGCACTTTGCTCCCATTGAAGCCCATGGCCTAAAAACCATGTCCATGGCCTACCTGGTTACCGACCAGACCCCAATGGCCTGGCGCGGGCCCATGGCCGCTGGTGCACTGCAACAACTGTTGGGGCAGACTATGTGGGGTGAGTTGGATATTTTGGTGGTGGATATGCCACCGGGCACCGGTGATATTCAGCTAACACTGGCGCAAAAAGCCCAGGTGTCTGGTGCGGTGATTGTTACCACGCCTCAGAATATTGCATTGCTGGATGCCAAGAAGGGCATTGAGATGTTTTTGAAGGTGAAAATTCCAGTGCTGGGTATTGTTGAGAATATGGCCATCCATATCTGCTCGGAGTGCGGCCACAGCGAGGCGATTTTTGGCGATGGTGGTGGTGCCAATGTGGCGGAGCAGTATGAGACCAAGTTGCTGGGGAGTTTGCCCTTGGATCGCTCCATCCGCGAAAATGGCGACCGAGGATTGCCATCGGTGGTTGCTGAGCCGGAGGGTGCCATAGCGCAGCATTATGGACAGGTAGCTCAGTCGGTGATTGGGGAGTTGGAGTCTGGTGGTGGTAATGCCGGGCCGGAGATTGTTTTTCAGTAGTACTTGGCTGAATGCATAGTCAGCCACTCGGCTGTCCTCTTGTTATTCTGACCGCCGTGAAGGATCTCTTGCCCAACCCGCCCAAACAGGTATGATACCGCCCGTATAAAAATCAATCTCAAGCCTTGGAGTTTACCTAGATGAGCATTAAGTCAGACCACTGGATTCGCCGTATGGCAGAGCAACAGCAAATGATCGCGCCCTTTGAGTCCGGTCAGGTGCGCTATGCCGGAGATGACCGGGTTATTTCCTACGGTACTTCAAGCTATGGCTATGATGTGCGCTGTGCGGATGAGTTTAAGGTATTTACCAATGTTCATTCCAAGACCGTAGATCCCAAGAATTTCGACAATGATTCCTTTGTTGATATGAAAGGCGATTTTTGCATTATTCCGCCTAACAGTTTTGCTCTGGCGCGCACGGTTGAGTACTTCAAGATCCCCCGTTCGGTGCTGACGATTTGCTTAGGCAAATCTACCTATGCCCGCTGTGGCATTATCGTGAATGTGACGCCCCTTGAGCCTGAGTGGGAGGGACATGTAACCCTGGAATTCTCCAATACCACTAATCTGCCGGCCAAGATTTATGCCAATGAGGGTGTGGCTCAGATGCTG
>CAXAJC010000006.1:0-32825 GCA_963969005.1 uncultured Cellvibrionales bacterium
CTATATTGCCCAGCAGTACCATTTAACTCTGCAATATGAGCATATAGAGGCATACCTTTGTCCTGGGCTGCCGCTTTAGCCGCAGCCAGAGAAACAGCCAGAATGGCATTGGCACCCAGCACTGCTTTGTTATCAGTGCCATCAGCGTCAATCATAGCCTTGTCCAGCCCGCGCTGGTCCGCCACATCTGCGCCCACTAACAATGCCTTGATACTGTCATTGATATTGGCCACTGCCTTGAGTACACCTTTGCCCAGATAGCGACCTTTGTCACCATCTCGCAATTCGAGCGCTTCCCTTGACCCGGTTGAAGCTCCAGAGGGCGCACAGGCGGTACCCACTATGCCATTATCCAAAACGACATCAGCCTGAACTGTAGGGTTGCCTCGTGAATCCAAAACTTCGAAAGCTCGAATATCTGCAATGTTACTCATGTACTGGGTACTCCTTTATAAGGTGGTTGTAAAAACAGGTTTTAAAAAATCGTATTAGTGAGATAGCCTCGGCTACCTAGACAATATTGAGATCTGCCTGAGACTTCATCAGGTCATCAAAGGCTTTCATCTGAGCCAAAAACGGCTCCAGTTTATCCAGCGGCAATGCACTGGGCCCATCACAGCGGGCCTGATCAGGGTTCGGATGAGCTTCGAGAAATAAACCCGCGATACCCACGGCTATTCCGGCGCGACCAAGTTCAGCTACCTGATGACGACGACCGCCCGAGGCAGCTCCCAGCGGGTCCCGGCATTGCAATGCGTGGGTAACATCAAAAATCAACGGCAATCCACCACTGACATCTTTCATGGTTCTAAAGCCAAGCATATCCACAACTAGATTATCGTAGCCCATGCAGGCTCCGCGTTCGCAGAGCATCACTTTGTCATTGCCACATTCGCGGAATTTATCGACGATATTGCCCATCTGGCCGGGGCTGAGAAACTGCGGTTTTTTTACATTAATCACTGCGCCGGTCTCTGCCATCGCCTTGACCAGATCAGTCTGACGGGCTAGAAATGCTGGCAATTGGATCACATCACAGACTTCCGCCACTGGTGCTGCCTGATCAATTTCATGAACATCTGTGATCAGCGGAATATTGAACGTGCTTTTAATCTCCTGAAAGATTTTAAGTCCCTCGTCGATACCTGGGCCGCGGAAAGAATGAACTGATGAGCGGTTGGCTTTATCAAATGAGGCCTTAAACACGTAGGGAATACCCAGCTTCCGAGTAACCTCAACATAGGCCTCTGCAATCTGCATGGCCATATCTCGAGACTCCAGCACATTCATGCCACCAAAGAGAGCCATAGGGACGTTATTGGCAACATTGATATCTGCGACCTGTATACTGACTGATTCCATGATTGATCGTCCTTATTTCTGTGTCTGGTAGGCTGTTGCTGCACTGATAAAGCCCTGGAACAACGGATGGCCATCCCTCGGCGTGGAGGTAAACTCAGGGTGGAACTGACTGGCAAAGAACCAGGGATGGTTTGGCAATTCAACCGTTTCCACCAATGTCTTGTCGAAGGACAGACCACCAATCACCAGACCCGCCTCTTTAATCTGAGGCAGGAAGTTGTTGTTTACCTCATAGCGGTGACGATGGCGCTCTTCAATCTGCTCTGAGCCATAGATCTCATGAGCTTTAGAGCCAGGCAGCAGATGACAAACCTGAGCACCCAGACGCATGGTACCGCCCAGATCGGAGTCTTCATTGCGGGATTCCTTATTGCCTTCGCTATCAATCCACTCGGCAATCAACCCGACCACCGGATAGGCTGTCTGGGGATCAAACTCAGTGCTGTTGGCGCCCTCGAGATTACACACATTGCGGGCATACTCAATAACCGCAATTTGCATACCCAGACAGATACCCAGATAGGGGACATTATTCTCGCGGGCAGTTTTAACCGCGTAGATCTTACCTTCGGTACCTCTGGTGCCGAATCCGCCCGGGACCAGAATGGCATCTGCACCCTCAATCAGAGAATGGTCTACTTCCAGTCGCTCGGAATCAATATAGCGAATCTTTACTTTGGTCTTGTTGTGGATACCTGCGTGTATCAGCGATTCAGTCAATGACTTGTAGGCGTCCAGCAGTTCCATATATTTGCCAACCATGGCAATCACAACTTCACCCTGGGAATTGAGCTGATTATCAACCACAGTATCCCATTCTTGGAGGTCAGCTGCTGGCCTGTCCAGATTAAAACGCTCGACCACATATTGGTCCAGCCCCCATTGATGAAGCATGCGAGGCACTTGGTAGATGGTCTCAGCATCAATAACCGGAATAACAGCCCGCTCTTCAACATTGGTAAACAGCGAAATCTTTTTGCGTTGCACTTCTTCAAGCTCAACCTCGGAACGGCACAGCAAGACATCTGGCTGTAGGCCAAGGGAGCGCATCTCTTTCACCGAGTGCTGGGTGGGCTTGGTTTTAGTTTCACCAGCTGATGCTATATAGGGTACCAAAGTCAGGTGCAGTAACAGGGCGCGCTGATGGCCCAGTTCACCTTTTAGCTGGCGCACTGCCTCAAGAAACGGCTGCGACTCAATATCACCCACTGTACCGCCAATTTCGACCACGGCAACATCATGATCACCGGCACCGGCATAGACACGTCGCTTGATTTCATCAGTTACATGGGGAATTACCTGCACCGTACCGCCAAGGTAATCACCGCGGCGCTCACGACGCAATATGGTCTCGTAGACCTGACCACTGGTGAAGTTGTTGTTCTGGGTCATTTTGGAACGCAGAAAGCGCTCATAATGCCCCAGATCCAAATCTGTCTCTGCCCCATCCTGAGTCACATAGACTTCACCATGCTGGTAAGGGCTCATGGTGCCAGGATCAACATTGAGATAGGGGTCGAGCTTGAGGATGGTGACACTAAGACCTCTCGCCTCGAGCACAGCACCCAGCGAAGCCGCTGCAATACCCTTGCCCAAAGAAGAAACAACACCACCAGTAACAAAAATAAAACGCGTCATAATGACCCTGCAACGATCGCAAAAAGAGTGGAAAAACGTATCTCTGGAAGTGGTGTTGGCCAAGATTTTGATCTAATGTTGGCCGGCGCCCATCCTACTCAAGATGGGGTAGCAGATTACCAGAAAGGTGGTCGCTATTCTACTGCGATCTACAAAGAGTTGACCTGCCAATGGATTTTTTTGCCCCGCTGTTGAGGTGCTGCCTGCCAACCCTCGCAGATCCAGCAATCACCCACCGCAACCAGAGTTTCACCCATATATAGCAAGGGCATTCTGTCCCGCCACCAGGGCTCTACTGCATACTCCAGCAGCAATTTTTTGAGGCTGTTGGAATGGCCTCGGCCCACCGGTCTGCAGCGTTCGCCACCACGACGGTAACAGACTGTTAAGAGCTGGCCCTGAGGGATTAATAGCCCGGCACCATCGACATCTTCAGCAACCAGACTACTGCCATCAGCTAACTCGAGGGGCTCCTCTGCATGCCATGCAAAATCCGGAGCTTTAATGCTGTCGCAACGGGGCTCTGATGGGGGCTCTAAACAAGACTCTGCAGACCCATTACGCAACAAATATAATCTGCTGCGAAAGCGCCGCCAGCGGGTTGACTGCCAAATCACCTCGGGCTCGCCGTCCTCTCGAGCGCCGACCACAGAGTCTTTGATCTCAGCGATTATTGTTTTATTCGGTTTGGCCAAATTATTGAGTCCAGGCCAATGATGGAGGATATTTCTCTGTCTCACATCATTCAGCTTTAATAGCCGATTCACACAGATAGACCAGCCAGCGCGCTCCTCTCGCCCATCCAGCCTCGCAAAATCTTCTTCAGCCAGCGCCGCAGCCAGTTGCTCCGCCTCAGAGCTGAGTTCTGCCGAGAGACCTATAGATTGGCGATAATCAGGCCAACGCTGGGCAACAACCGGTACTATCTGATTGCGCAAATAGTTGCGGTCAAATTTATCATCGGCATTACTCTCGTCCTCACACCAGGTGAGGTTTTGTGTCAGCGCATAATCCTTTAACTGGGCTTTACTGGTAGACAACAGAGGACGAATAAGCTGGCCATAGCCCAGAGCTCTCTGCACTGGCATGCCAGACAGTCCCTTGGCACCAGAACCACGCAGCATCTGGTACAGAAACGTTTCAACCTGATCGTCGGCATGATGGCCAAGCAACAGCAAACCATCTTTTTGCAGCAGTCGCTCAAAAACAGCGTATCTGGCATGGCGAGCGGCAGCCTCTATACCTTCACCCGCAGGAGTAACCTTGACCGTTTCACAATGTATCTGCACCCCCAGGGAGCGGCAGTAATCCTCAGCCTGAGCCTGCCACTGATCTGCATTGGCCGACATACCATGGTTGACATGCACTGCACATACTCGCCCGGCAGATACTGTAGCCACCAGCAACTGCAAGAGTACCGTCGAATCCAGACCACCGCTCAGTGCCACCAGCACCTGCGATGCAGTACTAAGCTGTTGCTGCCAAGCCGCAAATACTGCTTCCGGCTGAAGGCTGTCGCTGGTGAGGGTTGCCTTAGTCATTATCCTGGCCTAAATCCTGGGAGTAATCTTCGTAGGCGGACGCGCGGCTCCAGGAATCGGAACTCTCCTCGCTATCTTGACTACTTTGACTATCATGCTGGGAGCCCTCGGTGCTGTAGCGTTGAAATTGATGCCTAGTCAACAATGTACAATTTTCCGTGGCGGGATCAAATGTGATCAACACGTCTCCCCGAGCCAGCTGGCGGTGTACCTGGGCAACCTTATTGTCCATACCAGCTTCTTGAGCACCATAATCGGTGCCCTCACGAAGTATAAATTCCTCAATAATGGCGTTTAGAATTTCAGCGCTAAGCCGATCAATCGGAATCTCAATCACTGGGAGGGTTTCCTGAACCGCAACGTCATACGATCACTCTCTCCAATAGCAAGATATTGGTCACGGTCAACATCACCCAATGCTAGATTTGGCAATAGCGTCCAAACGCCTTTTGGATGCCTGGTTGTATCCGCAGGGTTGGCATTAATCTCTGACGAGGCCTCGAATACAAATCCAGCTCGCTGGGCAATCTCAATCACATAATCCTGAGTGACATAACCACTTTTGATCATACTGTCGCGATCAGTTCCCGGCTTCGCCCGATGCTCAACCACCCCCAATACACCGCCCGGTTTCAATGTTTTAAAAAATAAGCCAAATGCAGCGACATCACTATTCGAACCCATCCAGTTATGCACGTTTCTAAAGGTCAACACTGCATCAGCACTATTATCCGCGGTGGTCAGCAACTGAGCTTTGGCGTCGAAAACATGCATCTCAACATTGCTGTAGCGTGCTGGGTTTGCTGCCAGCATTTTTTTGTAATTAGTAATTGAGCGACGGAAATAACTGCTTTTGGTCTCGGGGTTTACATGGGCTGCGTATAATGTCCCCTTAATTCGATCGGCTAATACTTCGGTATACCAGCCGCCGCCGGGGCTAATTTCAACCACTGTCATATCTTCACTGATAGTAAAAAAACTCAGGGTTTCGACTGGATGCCGATACTGATCTCGCGCGACATTGTCTGGATTGCGCTCGCCACCGGCCTGAGCGGCAGTCAAAACGAAAACTGATGCCAATAAAACGGCTTTACTCATCATCTTCATCTCTCGTATCCTTTTATTTTTACCGTTATGAAAACACGACATGGCAACATAGCCTGGCGCGCCGATACTCATTGATCAGCCTATAACAGAGCATCTATTTAATGCGATAATACAGGGCTAGACGGTGAAACAAAAAATTATGCTCAATATAGTCCTCTATCAACCAGAGATCCCGCCTAATACAGGCAATATTATTCGCCTGTGTGCCAATACTGGCTTCAAATTGCATCTGATCGAACCTCTGGGTTTTGATTTGGATGACAAGAAACTGCGCCGCGCCGGTCTCGACTACCGCGAGTTTCAGTCAATGCAGGTGCATGTCAGCTGGGATGATTATAAAGATCAGGCGGGTAGCGGGACTATTTATGCGCTCAGCACCAAAGGAACCAGCTGTTATTCCGCGGTACAGTATCAGCCTGGTGACACCCTGTTGTTTGGCCCAGAAACCAGAGGCTTGCCGGAAGATATTCGCAATGAGTCCGGCCCAGGCAAGGTACTACGCCTGCCTATGCAGAAGGACAGCCGCAGCCTCAATCTGTCTAATACCGTCTCCATTGTGGTCTATGAAGCTTGGCGCCAGCAGGGCTTTCAGGGCAGCCTACAAACTCAGGGCGATTGTGCATTATGAGCATGGAAATTGGTTTGTTTTACGGCAGTTCCACCTGCTATACCGAAATGGCCGCAGAAAAGATTTGCGACAGCATCAATCGTCTGAGTGGCCGCGAACTTGTGGTACTGCACAATATTGCCTCTGATCCGATTGCGCTAATGGCAGATTATCAATATTTGATCCTCGGCATTCCCACCTGGGACTATGGCGAGCTTCAGGAAGACTGGGAATCCCACTGGGATGCCATCGATAACCTTGACCTTAGTCAGTCGCAGGTTGCTGTCTACGGCCTTGGTGACCAGATCGGCTATCCGGAATGGTTTCAGGATGCACTGGGCTATCTATGGGCAAAAGTGGTCAATCTGGGTGCCAGTGCCGTGGGTGCATGGCCCAATAAGGGTTATCAATTTGAGGCGTCGAAAGCACTGACTGAAGATGGACAGTTTTTTGTTGGCCTGCCCCTGGATGACGAAAACCAGCTAGATCTCACCGACGACTATATCGAAAAATGGTCGCAGCAGATTCTGCAAGAGTTTGGACTGCTCTAGGATGGCCCATCACCATGCCTAATCTCTGGCATCTCAACGGAAACCCAACCAGCAGGTCAACCCGGGAGATCGCTATTCTCGGCGCCGGCATTGCCGGTTGTACTGCCGCCGCTGCTCTAGCCAAGCGAGGGTTTAAAGTCAGTCTGATTGATCGTCACCAAACTGCTGGACGCGAAGCCTCAGGCAATAGTCAGGGTATTGTCTATCCAAAATTATCCCCGCGGGACGATTTTCTGCCGCGTATTAATCTGGCGGCAATCAAGTTGGCAGCTGAGTACTACAGTCCCTTTTGGCAGCAGGGTCTTGGCAGCCAATGCGGTATTGTTGTGCTGCCGGAAAATGACAAGGCACAGGCTGACTTTAACTTGATCGGAGAGCAGTTTAGTCAGCAGCCCGATCTGGTCCAGCTGTGCAATAACCAGCAACTGTGCGAACTGTCGGGCATTAGCCTGCAAGCTGAAACAGGCTTGTATTTTCCCGCGCTTGGCTGGCTGCCTCCGGCACATATATGCCAGCAACTATTGACCCAGCATCAGATACCTCTGATTCAGGCTGATGTAGACCGGATTGTGCATACAGATGACCGGTGGAATCTGATAGCGGCTGACGGAGAATGTTGTTTTACCAGTGAAAGCCTGGTGATTGCCAATGCCTATGGCTGCGAGCAGTTTGAACAAACTGGTTTTTTGCCCGTGACTCAGTTACGCGGACAAATTAGCGAACTGCAGACAACTGCATCAATCTCTGCCCTGAAAACTGTTATCTGTGGAGCTGGCTATATCACCCCTGAACACAATGGTCAGCACAGCTTTGGGGCAACCTATAATAAAGGGGTTTTTACCACTCAGGTACGCCGCAATGATCATCAGGTAAATCTCAACCATATGTCTGCCACAGACGCCGGCCTGGCGGAGGCCATAGGACCGCAAGATGTGGATATTATGACTGGGCGTGCCAACTATAGATGCACCACCAAAGATTATCTGCCAATCGTTGGGGCCGTCCCCGATGTGCCGCAGTTGATTGAAGATTACGCCATTCTGCGCAGGGATGCCCGAGCCCAGGTATCAACGCCTGGTAGCTATCTGCCCAACCTCTATATCAATTGCGGCATGGGCTCAAGGGGGCTGAGTTATGCACCTTTAACGGCTGAGGTTTTAGCCTGTGAAATTGCTGGAGAAACCTCTGATCTGGAGCAGGACTTGCGCCTGGCCATGCATCCGGCGCGATTTGTTATTAGAGATCTAAAAAAGAAACGTATTTGATCACCAGACCTAGTCTACATAGGGTCTGTCAATCTAGCCTCAAGGCCCTGCCGATACACATCAGCACTGGCGTCGGACTCACCCAAAATATCCAGCACCTGGGCCAGTTCTAGATAGGTTTGAGGGCGGGGATCAATTGTAATAGCAGTACTCAGGTAGTCTCTGGCCTTGCCCATAAATTCCAAACGCCTGCAGATTCGGCCCAGAGCCAACAGCAAGTCGGCATCTTCACTGTGGCTGACTAGCCATTTCTCGGCCATCGCCAACTGTTTTTCCGGGGTGGCAATCGGCAATGTACCAAACCGTTCTATAAGATCTGGATGCCACTGGTTGTTGAGGGTCTTGCTGAGCAATGGCAGCAGCTTGTCAGTGGCTTTGATTTGGGCCAGTGCATCGGCAAAGGGTGCAACCAGCTCTGGCGTCTTGCGTAGACCCTTGGGCACCAGTTCCCATAACTCAGCCAGTTGATTGTACTGTTCGGTGTTATTTAAATCCGAGCCGGCAACGAAGTCAGTAAACAAACCCGAATAGACCTCTATTTCCACAGCGGCGGCACCCTGCTTGGGCAGAGCTCCATAATGCTTAAAATCTCGAAGAAGCTTCTGGGCTGAACTCCAGTCGCGCTGGAGACAGTAAATATCCATCAGCTGCCGTAAAACTCCTGTATCAGTAGGTCTATCCCGATGCAGAGCCTGCATAAGCCGCAAGGCCTGAGGGAGCTGTTGGTTGCGTACCAGCAGTTCAACCTCTGCCTTGATTACCGCTGTTTCGGCTTTTGGATGGCTGTCTTTCAGACGCTCCAATAGCGCATTGGCTCTGTCAGTGTCCCGATTATTCGCCGCTGCCTGGGCGGCAAATAATAGATTCACCTGAGGCATAGACGATAGCTGGGCCGAGCTTGCCAGCATTTCACTGGCTTTGGACCAATCTTGATCCGCATATAGCAGCAGCCCCTGAGCGGTTTTGCCAAGCTGTTTGGCATTGCGCCGGGAATTCCACCAGCGGCTAAATCCCCCTGCGGAGATCACCCATCGAGTCAACAGCAGTAACCACAACAGCGCAAAGGTGAATAGGATAAACAGTAATCCAGCGACCCATAGGCTCATCTCTATGCTGGTATTGGCAAAGCCAACCAGCACATAGCCTGTTCCATTCTGCATTAACCACATCAAAGTGGCACCAACCAGCAATGCCAGCACTAATACCAGCAATAGCTTTCTCATGGCTGTGTCCCCTCAGTGCTGATGTTGAGTTGGCTGCTGTGTCGCTGTTGCACCAGCGTCTCAAGGGCTGAGACTGAATCTTGAATCTGAGGTAATTGCCTTACTATCTGGATCTGGGCAAGCTTATCCAGCCGTTGTTGCAATGCCTGTAGCTGGTCACCTGACTGAAAGTGCTGACCAAGATTACTTGCTATCTGATCCAGACAATAACTATAAATAGTCTGCTGTCCACGCAGCACTGCAGCCTGAGCCTGCTGAAACAATATAGCCATATTGTGCCGCACAATAGCCTGGTCGCCCGGCAGCATCAGAGGGGCAATGGGCTGATCATGCTGGCGAATTCGCACTAACTGGCTGAGGCTTTCACTGAGATAGTCGAGCAATTCAGAATTATCGGCGACTTTGAACTCTGAACCATCAATCACCTGCTCTGGCGCAGAAGTCAGTTTGATCATTGGCAGCTGGTTGATATTGTCGGCCAATGCTACAAGCTCAAGAAAAACACCTTCTATATCTACATTAACCGCTTGCCCCAAAGCATTGAGGTCTCTGGCTAATATATCTCGCACTCCATTAAGGTCTGCATTTTCCATGCGGCGCAAAATAGCATCGGCATTTTCTAACAGAGCCAGTGGAATTTTACTGCTATGCTCGATTTGCAGACGCCTGCTGGCCAGGCGGGTCAGGTGTAAAGCTTCTGTGAGCATCAGGTCTTGGGGAGCGTTCAAACTGAGTTCCTGAAGCTGTTTGCCTTGGGCTTCAATAGTCCTGTGCAAATTAGCCACCTGTTTCTCCAACTCTGCCAGGGCCTGAACCTGTTCTATCAGCTGTGCACCATGGCGATTGTCGTTTTTCTCCAAGATTCCAATGGCAACAGACAACTCTTTGAGCTGAACCTGAATGCCTTTTCTGTCGTGCTGCCAGTAAAACTGTGCTGCCAACAATACGGCAATAAATACGGCTGCAGTAATCAACCAGCCAAATACTTTGACCTTTGACCATTGCCGACTGGAAGGCTGATTGGAGGGTCGGGCCTTTGCGGCCTTGCTCTGCTCGGCGGTTTCTTGCTTGACTGTCGGCTTGGTTTTCTCTGTCACGATCTGCCCTCTGTTACTGACGTCTTTAAATAGCAAAAGCTTAGCTTATTTTCTGCTGCTGACAAATGTCTTTTCAGGTTAGACCAGTGCCAATTGCACAGCCCTGAACATAGACTCAGGCAGAGCATTATCGGCCACCGATATGTGACTGTAACCCAGCTCACGACCCATTGCAGCAACTCGCTCACTGGGCACAACCAGACGGGTATCAACAGTGCGGGCGGGCCCCATGGCCTGCAGTAATTCACCACTGTGGGCAACCAGACACAGATACTGTTCCAATTGAGCCTGAGCCAGACTGACGGGATCAATGACCCTTCGATACAGATCACAGTAACTGACGATTGCTCCCCTGCTGGTCAAAGTATCGGCCAATGTGGTGCGGCCACCAGCGCCGCGGAAGATAATCACAGATTGATTGTCCAGACTTTGCAATTGCGGCATCTCGTGCAGCAGCCCTTCGGTATTTTGCTGATGCTCGGGGCACAGCACGGTGCAGCCATAGTCGCGAAGTATTTCTCCCGTGTGCTGACCCACGGCAAACAGCTGCACATCAGGCAACATGGGCCAGTATTGATCCAACCAGTGAATCGCCTGCTCGGCGGCATTGGCGCTAATAAAAATAGCGTGATCAAACTGGGCAAACTGGAGTATTAACTCTCTGATGCGCTCAACTTCGTCGGCCGGCTCTGCCACCGGCACAATACGCATAATAGGGTTGAAGCTATAGCTGATACCAGCTCTGTGCAAAAGCTGTAGAAAAGCATCCTGTTCACGCAGTGGCCTAACCACCAGCACCGACTGGTTGAATGAGGGCTTAGCTGCCATATACCTCTGCCAAAATTTCTCCGGCTCCTGCCGCGAGTAACTTCTCAGCCAATTGCACGCCGAGCTGTTCTGCGTTTTCTACCTCACCACGAATCTCGGCGCGCAATATAGTGGTGCCGTCAATGCTGCCCACCAGACCGCGCAGGCCCAAATTACGGCCATCGGCATCAAGTTCAGCAAAACAGGCGATGGGCACCTGACAACCCCCCTGCAGATGACGATTAACTGCCCGTTCAGCCAATACACAATGGGCTGTATCAATATGGTGCAACGGTGCCAACAGATCAAGAACAGTCTGACTATCACTGCGGCATTCGATACCGACAGCGCCCTGCCCCCCTGCAGGCAGAGATAATTCTGCCGCCAGACGACTGCTGATTCTATGCTCCATCTGCAGGCGAATCAGCCCTGCACTGGCAAGAATAATGCCGTCGTACTCACCACTATCCAGCTTACCCAGTCTGGTGTTGACATTGCCCCGCAGCTCTTTGATTTTCAGGGCCGGGAATCTGGCCTGAATCTGTGACTGACGGCGCAGGCTGGAGGTGCCTACGATGGCACCATCTGGCAATTGCTCAATCGTTTGATAATTATTGGAGACAAAGGCATCCAATGGGTCCTCTCGCTCGCAGATTACGGCCAACTCAAGACCTTCTGGAAATTCCATGGGAACATCTTTCATTGAATGCACAGCTATATCTGCTCTACCTTCAAGCATGGCCACTTCAAGCTCTTTAACAAACAAGCCTTTGCCACCAACTTTTGATAATGGAGTGTCCAGCAATATGTCGCCTTTGGTACTCATAGGCAACAGCTCTACTTCAAGTCCAGGGTGACAAGCAATCAACCGCGCCTTGACATATTCTGCCTGCCAGAGCGCCAGAGCACTTTTTCTTGTCGCGATACGAAGAGTTTGAGTCACAGATAAAGCCTGCTGCTAAATATTTACAGCCATTATCAACCATTTGGCGGTCTTTGTCAGAGCAGCGGCATTAATTGATGTAAATAGCATACCCGACGGCGACTCACTGTAGGTCGCGCATCCAACCCTTCAATAACCAACGTCACATAATCACCGACAGGCTCAAGCTTATCGATAGCACTGATTGCCACCAATGCATTGCGATGAATCCTAATAAACAGCCCACTAACCTCTGCCTTTAAGCTTTTAAGAGAATGTTTGATGGTTACTGTACGGTCTGCCACCAGATATTTATGCCCAGCCCGGAACAACAAAACATCGGCTTCCGGAATCTCTTCTATACCTTGATAGGAATAAGCACAAAGATGAGTTCGCGGCGTACCACTCTCTTCTCTGCGACGCTTGTGAAACAGTCAACTGGCAGCCAGAACTGAGGCTGCCGCATCTTGCAAATTGGTCAGGCACATGTTGAATGAGCCTTTTCTGAATATGACTTCTGGCATGAGATTGAAGCCATCAAAGGAAGGACAAAATATCAGCACCGGCATCAAATCCATCTTTTGCACCAGGTCAGTAATCCAAACCTTATCCATGTTAGAGGCCGGCAGATTTATAATCAGGATATCCGGGGGCGACTCCTGAGAAACCACCAGTGCATCAGCAACAGTGGCGGCAATGCCCAAAACCTCTATATTCTTCGCGGTAACTTCTACCCACCAAACCCTAGTATTAGCTATAATTGATCCCGCAATCAATAACTGAGCAAACCCAGATGAGCAATTCCAATAAAAATGCACCTGCCGACAAAACCAACCAAGCCTGGGGCGGCCGATTTAATGAGCCCGTTGATACATTTGTCGCTCGATTTACTGCATCAGTTGGTTTTGACCACAGGCTTGCGCAACAAGATATTCAGGGCTCATTGGCCCATGCAAAAATGCTTGCCAGTGCTGGAGTTCTCACCGCGGAAGAATTAGAGCTTATCAACAGCGGCCTACAGCAGATTACAGCAGAAATTGAGGCCGGCACCTTTGCCTGGTCCATTGCCCTGGAAGATGTGCATATGAATATCGAGGCTGCACTGACTGAACGTATCGGCATTGTCGGCAAGAAATTACATACCGGGCGATCAAGAAATGATCAGGTCGCCACAGATATTCGTCTCTGGTTGCGAGATCAGATTGACGCGATTAAACCACTATTTGCCAAACTGCAGGAAGGCATGATTACTCTTGCCGCCGCGGAAGCAGATACCATTATGCCCGGGTTTACCCATCTTCAAACTGCCCAGCCTGTGACCTTTGGCCATCATCTTTTGGCCTGGAATGAAATGCTGGAAAGAGATTATGGGCGTCTGCTGGACTGCCGCACCAGGCTTAATCAGAGCCCTTTGGGTGCCGCGGCCCTCGCAGGTACAACCTACCCGATAAATCGACAATTTACTGCCTCTGAACTGGGCTTTAGTAAACCTACAGAAAACTCTCTGGACTCAGTCAGCGATCGCGACTTCGCCATAGAGTTCTGCGCCTTTGCCAGCATACTAATGACCCATATGTCGCGCATGTCGGAAGAGCTGGTATTGTGGACCTCGGCTCAGTTTCAGTTTGTTAATCTACCCGACCGCTTCTGCACTGGTTCGTCGATTATGCCGCAGAAGAAAAATCCAGATATACCGGAACTGGTGCGTGGCAAGACTGGCCGTGTAAACGGCTACCTTATTGCGCTGTTAACCTTGATGAAGTCTCAGCCTCTGGCCTACAACAAAGATAATCAGGAAGACAAAGAGCCACTATTTGATACGGTTGATACGGTTAGTGACTGCCTGCGTGCCTTTGGCGATATGATCCCGGCAATCGAGACCAACAAAGCCTCTATGTATGAAGCTGCTCGCCGCGGATTCTCTACAGCGACAGATCTGGCTGATTATCTGGTGGGCAAAGGTATCGCATTCCGTGACTCCCATGAAATTGTCGGCAAGTCTGTGGCCTATGGTGTCGCTGAAAACAAAGATCTGTCAGAGATGAGCCTTGAAGAACTACAGCAGTTCTCTGGGCAAATCACCGAAGATGTTTTTGATATGCTAACTCTGGAAGGCTCAGTTGCAGCGCGCAACCATATTGGCGGCACTGCTCCAGACCAGGTCAGAGCTGCAGCGGACCGGGCTCTGCAGCAAGTTAGAAGTCGAAGCTAACACGCTCTCCGGACTGCACCGTACAGGCCTCGGTAAGCATGGTGGATAACAGTTCTGCGGTTACCGTGTTGCGCCAGGCCACATCGCCAGTTCCGGTGCCATCCTCAGCCTGCAAGCGAAAGTGAAAGCCCCCGGAGCGGGCGGCCAGCCATATTTCTTCCATGGCGGGTTGGCGGGACAATATAATTTGTGAGCCATTGGCCTCACAGGTAATTGTCAGCATTCCGGCGCTGTTTTCGTAATCTAGATCTGCACCGCTGTGGTCGATACTCTCCTCTATAGAGAACATTAACTCATCAACGATCTGGTTAAACTCGGCTTCATTCATTGTCTGGCTTCCAAATATTGTCGGTGCAGTATAATTGTTTGGTCGTGATCTGCCAGTGCCGCTATACTTAGAGCTTTTGCGGTGGTCCATTATGCTTCGCCAACTTACCCAGGTCTTTTTAACTGCAGTACTGCTCGGCGGCCTTATCGGCTGTGGCAATACAGGTGATCTGTATCTCCCGCAGGACGAGACTGCAACTCAACAATCAAATCCAGAAAATAAAGAATCTCAGTAAATTATGCACAGTACAGTTACCAGAAATAATCACAGGCTGTTTATGGAAGGCCTGGCATTGAATGATATAGCCGATCAGTTTGGTACTCCCTGCTATGTCTATAGCAAAGACGCGCTCAGCCAGAACTTTATGGCCTACAAAAATGCCCTTGGCGACAGGGATCATTTGATCTGCTACGCAGTCAAGTCAAACTCTAATATTGCTGTGCTGCAAACTCTGGCTAATCTGGGTGCCGGTTTTGATATTGTCTCTGTTGGCGAGTTGGAGAGAGTACTGCTGGCCGGTGGTGATCCGGGAAAAATCGTTTTTTCCGGGGTGGCCAAAACCGCTGGGGAAATGGCTCGCGCGCTGCAGCTGGGCATCCATTGTTTTAATGTGGAATCAGAGGCTGAGCTCGAACTGTTAAATATCACTGCAGCTGAGCAGAAGTTGATTGCCCCAGTGTCCATGCGAGTTAATCCGGATGTTGACGCCAAAACTCACCCCTATACTTCAACCGGATTAAAAGAGAATAAATTTGGTATTGATATTAATCTGGCACCAGACATCTACCAGCGTGCGGCACAGATGGACAATATCAATCTGGTGGGTGTGGATTATCATATTGGCTCCCAGCTAACCGATATCAAGCCCTTTATTGATGCCATGGATCGCCTGCTGCTGCTGGTCGATCAACTCAACAATGTGGGCATCCAGCTGCAGCATATAGATATTGGTGGCGGCCTTGGCGTACGCTATCAAAATGAAGATGCTCCCTCAATTGCTGACTATATGGCCGAATTGCTGCCCCGCCTTGAGGGCAGGCATGAGACTCTGGTGATGGAACCTGGGCGCTCTTTGACAGCCAATGCAGGTGTGCTGCTAATGCAGGTACAGTTTATTAAGAGTAATGGCGCCAAGAATTTCGCCATTGTAGATACGGCCATGAATGATATGCTGCGCCCGGCCCTTTATCAGGCCTGGATGGATATTCAACCTCTGGAGCTTAACTCTCGGGCAGAAGAAAAACTCTATGATGTTGTAGGCCCTGTCTGTGAGACTAGCGATTTTCTGGCCAAGGATCGATCCATGGCTATCGCCGGCGGCGATCGGCTCTGCCTGTTTTCTGCCGGCGCCTACGGCTTTGTTATGAGCTCCAACTATAATAGTCGTCCCAGGGCCGCAGAAATCATGGTGGATGGCGATCAGTCCTATGTTATCCGCGCCCGCGAAACCATTGCAGATCTGACCCTGGGCGAGCAGCTGCTGCCCGACAGTAACTAGGTCCAACCATATATGTTGATGAAATTTACCAAAATGCATGGCTTAGGCAACGACTTCGTTGTTATTGATGCTGTGACTCAAAATGTCCGTGTTACCGGGTCGATGGTTCGACGTCTGGCCAACCGCACTTTGGGTATTGGTTGTGATCAAGTATTAGTTATTGAGCCACCGACAGAGGCAGATATAGACTTCAACTACCGTATCTTTAATCAGGATGGCGGCGAGGTGGAGCAGTGCGGCAATGGGGCTCGATGCCTGGCTCGCTATGTTTATGATCGCCAGCTAACTGGCAAAAATCCGATTCTGGTTAAAGCCAAAAATCGCGTTATGACAATGCATCTGGAAGCTAATAAATTCGTCACAGTCGATATGGGTATTCCCCAGTTGGATCCGGCGCAGATCCCCTTTCAAGCTGAGCAGCAAGCTGCTATTTATGATATTGACGCAGCTGGTGAAACATATCAAGTGGCAGCAGTCTCCATGGGCAACCCCCATACCCTGCTGCAGGTCGGCGATGTGGATACTGCACCAGTGGAAACTCTGGGGCCAATACTAGAATGCCACAGCAGATTCCCCAATCGAGTGAATGTGGGTTTTATGCAAATTGTCGATCGCAATACTATTAAATTGCGAGTGTTTGAGCGCGGCGTTGGTGAAACTCAGGCCTGCGGGTCTGGGGCCTGTGCTGCAGCAGTAGCAGCTATACAGCAGGAACTGGTAGACTCTTCTGTAACTGTTCAGCTCAGTGGCGGTGACCTGAACATTCGATGGCAGGGGGAAAATAAGCCCCTATTAATGACTGGGCCAGCAGTCAGCGTTTTTCATGGGCGAGTGCGAATATGAGCGAAGAACAGCAGATTGATTCCAAGGAAGAAACCGTAAGAGCATTTCTTAAGGAGAACCCAGGGTTTCTGGACGATAATCCAGATATTTTGGAAATGCTTGAGCTGCCCCACAATACTGGTAGCGCCGTCTCTCTGGTGGAACGTCAGGTGGGCATTATGCGCGACCGCAATAAGGAAATGCGCGGCCGCCTCGACAATATGCTGACAACGGCCCATGACAATGACCTGCTATTTGAAAAAACCAAGCGTCTGGTGCTGAATTTACTGGAAGCCAAAAATCTCCCTGCCATGGTAGAAACTCTCTATGACAGTCTCGGCAAAGATTTTGCCATTAGCTATTACAGCCTGATATTACTGGGCGACACAAAAAAATTACCAAAAACTATGGCTCGGGTTGCTAGTGTTGAAAAGGCAACTGAACAGGTCAATACATTGCTTAGCTCTAACCGTGCGGTGTGCGGTGTGCTGCGAGAGGAAGAGATGACCTTTCTGTTTGGGGAAAAAGGCCTGCAGGTTGGTTCTGTGGCCGCCGTGCCACTGCGCTATAGCAATCTCTACGGCATTCTCGCCGTCGGCAATACCGACCCCAACTTCTACAAAAACAGCATGGGGACATTATTTTTAAGCTATATCGCTGAAGTATTGAACCGAATTTTACCTGCACACCTAAAATAATTCCCCAGTATTTATTAGCGTCCCGTTGGGCGCTTCTTCTTGGCAGCGCCAGATGTTTTTTTCCTGACACCCGCCTTGCCTCGCTTAGAGGCTGATTTACCTTTAGCCGCTCTCTTTTTTGCCCCGGATTTACCGCGACTCTTACGTTTTTTCTCGTGCTCAGAGGCCAATTCAGCCGCCCTGGCCGAGACCTTCACTTTCTTGCCAGGTTTGCTGCCTTTATCCATTACTTTGGCCGGGGAGTTATCCGCTAATTCAAAGTCGATTTTGCGCTCTTCCAGATTCACCCGCACCACATTGACTTGCAGTTTTTGACCCAGACGGAATATTCGCCCGGTTCGCTCGCCCACCATGCGGTGATGAGAAGCCTCGTGATAATAATAATCTTTAGGCAGCCCAGTGACATGGATCAACCCTTCAATATAGAGATCATCGAGCATCACAAACAGCCCAAACCCAGTGACAGCAGTAACCACACCCGCGTACTGCTCACCAACATGGTCCATCAGATATTCACATTTCAACCAATTGACCACATCTCTGGTGGCCTCATCAGCACGGCGCTCGGTGACTGATAAATGCTCACCGACTTCAGCCAAGCGGCCCAACTCGTAGGGGTAAATAACCTGAGTATCAAGAACAGCTGCTCCCTCAACACGGCGCACACCAGATACCTTTTTCTTGCTTCTAATCAGACTGCGAATCGCTCTGTGTACCAGCAGATCCGCATAGCGTCGAATAGGTGAGGTAAAATGACTGTAGGCTTCAAAGGCCAGACCAAAGTGTCCGAGGTTCTCAGGCTGATACATAGCCTGACTCATTGAACGCAGCATAACGGACTGAATCACTGCAGCATCATCGCGACCTTTAACTGCGCGCAGTACGCGCTGATAGTCCTCAGGCTGTGGATCGTCACCTCCCCCAAGGCCAATTCCAAGCTCACCGAGAAAATCTCGCACCGACGTCAGGCGCTCTTCACTGGGCCCCTCATGGACTCGATAGAGTGCAGGAATTTTAGCTTTTTCTAGAAATTGCGCTGAACAGACATTGGCGCAGAGCATACATTCTTCAATCAGCCGGTGAGCTTCGGTGCGGTCTACTGGAATAATCTGACTTATCTTGCGCTGACTATCAAACAGAATACGAGTTTCCTGACTGTCAAAATCAATGGCACCGCGCTTGGCCCTGCGTCTGTGCAGTACCTTGTAGAGATCGTGCAGCGCATCAACCTGAGGCAGTATGGAGGCAAACTGCTTGCGCACACCGGAGGTCTCCTGCTGCTCCTTGTCAGCAAGAATATGAGCAACCTGGGTGTAGGTCATTCTGGCGTGAGAATGCATTACTGCTTCGTAAAACTGGTAGCGGCCAATCTCTCCTTCAGGGCTAATCTGCATTTCACAGACCATGCACAGTCGATCTTCAGCTGGATTCAACGAACAGAGCCCGTTGGATAATTTTTCCGGCAGCATGGGCACCACATGATTGGGGAAATATACCGAATTGCCCCGCTCAAACGCCTCTGCATCCAGAGCCGAGCCTACAGTGACATAATGGGAGACATCTGCAATGGCGACAATTAGTCGCCAGCCACCACGGGGCTTGGGTTCACAGTAAACCGCATCATCAAAGTCCCGGGCATCTTCCCCGTCAATAGTAATTAGCGGAGTATCTCTTAGATCTACACGCAGTTCTTTATCCTGTACCTGATCGGGAATCGCCGCAGTTTCAACGATCACCTCTTCATTCCACAGGTGGGGGATACCATAGTTGCGGATCGACATATCGATCTCCAGCCCAGGATCCAAATGCTCACCCAGCACCTCGGCAATATGACCCATTGGCAGGCTATTCCTGGATGGGGGCTCAACAATATCAACCACTACAATCTGACCAGACTTGGCCTTGAGCAGTCGATCTGCGGGAATCAAAATATCTTGGCTAATACGGGGGTTGTCCGGGCGCACAAAGCTGATGCCACTCTCTAGGAAATAACGCCCAACCAGCTGTGTGGTCTTGCGCTCAACCACATCCACGAGGCTGCCATCGGGCCGCCCGCGCCGATCCCAGCCCACTATCCTCACCAACACAATATCTCCATCAAAGACACGACGCATCTGGGCACTGGAGAGATAAATATCCTGTCCCTCACTGACTAAGGGCGAGACGAAGCCATAGCCCTCTGGGTGGCCAATTACTCGGCCTTTAACCAGATTGAGCTTGTCCAGAGTGCCGTAGCTACCGCGTCGGTTGCGCGCTAGCTGTCCATCTCTCTCCATGGCCCTCAGGCGTCTGCGCATTGCCTCAACCTGGTCATCATCATTGAGATTCAGTGCCAGACAAATCTCTTCATGGGTCAGCGGTCCAACACTCTCGCTTAAATAATCGAGAACAAACTCACGACTGGGAATAGGCCGAGAATAATTGGCAGCTTCACGACTGGCAAAGGGATCTGATGACTTGGATTTTTTAGACATGTTTTCCAGGTAGACGATTGCTTTGAGACAGTCTATGGCCTATCGAGGCGGGAGTAAAACTAATTATCGCTGGCGCTACTGACAAGGCTAATTATACAGGCTCAAGAAATACCGCCCATAAAAAAAGCCTCGAATAACCGAGGCTGCGGATTGCTGCACTAAATCTAAGATTGACTCGCGCTGTCCTTAGCGCATGACTTCCAAGTCGTCTATATCGCATAACTGGTAGCAAGTTAAATCTAACAACTGATGTATCGAGCGCCTGTCCTTTGTTGTCAACTCCCTGTCAACTCCCTGTCAACTGAACTCTGCAAACATCCTGTTTATCAGTGTTACCTTCTTACAGCAGTGTAGGTCTGTGATTTTTACCAGTAAGGTCCCTGTTAAGGCTTCATGCCACTGAGCCAATGCTGGGCTGCAAGATACGGCATTAGATGAAAGAAAGAAATTACACTGACGAGTTAATACTTAAGTATTAGTTAGTTGAGGGCCTGCTAAAACCTGGCTAATCGTCGAAAAAATCACTGATATGCTGACGAATAAAGGTAACTTTTTTAAGGTTTTCATTCTCATCCAATGTGCCGTACGTCGCTCTGAACTCAAGCACCAACTCCCGCAGCTCCGACATACCATAAAGCCCGCAAAGCCCCATAAGATCATGAATTATCTGACGCAGACTGCTGCGCTCGGAGGAGCCTAACTGCTGCTCAAGCTTGTCCAAATTTTCATAGAGTGCAGCTTTCAGCTCTTCCACAGGAATGACAGAAGCAAGTAAACCTCCCTGGCTCTCCTCAAGGACGGTCCTCTGGACGCTGAGGGCTTCCAGAATGGCATTGACCAGCTCGATCTCATTGATTGGTTTGAGCTCTACCGTCAATGCTCCGGCAGACAGCATTCGCTGCTGTTCCGCCTGGGTGATATCTGCAGTCAAACCGATAATAGGCGGGCTCTCTCCAGACTGCTGCATAATAACTTCACAGGCAGTAACCCCATCCACCAGAGGCATATGCAGATCCATCAACACCAGATCCACATGTAATTTATCGGCTATCTCAATAGCTTCTAAACCATTATTGGCAACCATGCAGGTGGCGCCATAGCCCTTGAGCAATCTAACAATCAATTTTTGATTAAAGAGATTATCTTCAGCCAGCAAAATTGTCAGCCCGGACAGGACTTGCTGAGAAATAGCCAACTGCCCAGCTTCAACAGCAGCTTCCTGGTCAGCATCTGCAGCTGCAAGACAGCAGGTGAAGCTTATATTTGAGCCCTTGGCTTCGGAACTATCAATGCTCACATCACCCCCCATTCGCTGAGCGAGACGTTGACTGATCGAGAGTCCCAAACCAGTACCACCAAAGCGTCGATTAATCGACGTATCCTCTTGAACGAACGGATCAAACAGGCTGCCAATCTTATCCTGTGCTATACCTTTCCCAGAGTCTGCTACCAAACACTGCAAGTTGACGGCCCCAGCTTCAATCGATAGACAGGAAATTTTTACACTGACAAATCCGCTGTCAGTAAATTTAATAGCATTGCTGATAAGGTTGCTCATGATCTGGGCTAAACGCACCGGGTCACCGCTCAATTTAGTGGGCACATCCAGATCAACCTCATAGGAGAACTCTAAATGCTTTTCCTCAGCTAGAGGTCGGTGAATGGCAATAAGGTCTGCCACCCATTCAATCAGATCGAAGTTAATATTTTCCAGAGTAAAGCCGCCGGAATGGGCTTTGGAAAACTCCAGAATATCGTCAATCATTGTTAGCAGCATGGTCGAAGATCGTTCGATCACGAGCCTGTGTTCATCGCGCTTACTGTCATCAGACTCAGAGGACAACAACTTTGAAAATCCGATCACGGCGGTCAATGGGGTACGCAGTTCATGACTCATTCTGGCAAGGAACTGATCCTGAGCCTCCATGGCCTCTTCCAGTTCTATCAGAGTAATCTGTAACTGCGCCGTAGCCCGGGCAATTTCGCTCTGCATACGCTCATTTGACTGGCGCACACTGGTGGCCAACTGGTCGATACCATAGGCCAGTTTGCGCAACTCCAGCGGCCCGTCATCTGCACTTAACGAGACCAGATTGCCCGCTTCCATCAACTCAACAACCTGAGTCAAATCATCGAGAGGTCTGGAGATACTGCGCCCAATGCGCATAGATAACCAGGCCGACATCAATAGTGCCATGGAGATAACCAGCAGAGCTGCAAAAATTGCATCCTGCTGTTTCTGCAACAACGCCTGATCATTAAAAGCCAGCACTACCCAGCCAAGAGTTTCTGTCTCAGCCCTGGCAGACTCTTCATAATCATTCACGGTATTCAACTGTATGACAATTGTTGAGTAAAAATACCAGTTGCCGTCCTTTAAAAGGGGCTGACCTCTGGTCAATGTGTCAGGCAAAGCCTGGGGCGAAAGATCCATATCACCTATCACAAAGCTCTTATTGTCTTTTACGTTATAAAAAACCACCCCAGACACAGACGGTACATCCAGCACAGCATAACCAAGTGCTTCAAGCATGTCCTGATTAACTGAGTAGAGAGCAAACTCCGCATTGGAGGCTATCTGATTGGCCACAACTCTGCCAGTGTTGTGCAGGTTGTCCAATAATTCCGCGCGCTGGCTTGAAATCATGTACCAACCCAATACTAAACTCAGCAGTGTGAGTGGTATTAAGCCAGTAACCAATAGTCTGGTATGAATGCTGTTTAGATGACGTTTAAATCTCACCCTACTCCGCCCCTAACCAGTCTAGATAGTATTGCTTGGGTTTTAAATCGACTCCCAAGTAGGCTGCAACAGAGCTATTAAACTCAATAGAAAAGTAGGCTGGCCTATGTCTGCCCCCATTGTCGGAAATGCGTTTCCCCTCAATAATCAAGTCGGCTGTTTGACGTCCTACATTTTCCGGCGATGAATAAATGGCAGCTAAAGCGCCACCATTGAGATAGGCCTGTGAGTAAGCAATCACGGGTACTCTGTATCTATAGCTTAATTGCAGTATCCATTTGGCTGTAGCAATATTAATCAACCGGCTATCAGGTACTGGAATAAAAATATCACTCTTTTTAATCACCGGTTCAATAATAAGAATGGGATTCTCAGTGGCTGAAACTTTAATGATCTCAGAAACCATGCCCGCCTTTTTTACCTGGCTAGACAACATACCGGCGTTTTGATGAGACGCAGGGCCTAACATTAAGCCGGCACTCCTAGCCTCTGGTATTAGGGCTTTAGCCAATTTGATACTGCGTTGGACCGGTTGGTCTAAACAGATCAGGGACACGCCAGCCGAAAACGCTGCTTTGGTAGATCCATAGTGTTTTTCTGCCAGAGAAGCAAAAGCACTATCAGTAATCAGAGAGGCAATCACCTGTACGGTGGGATTGAGGCTCATCACCTGTGCCGCTGCACCAGCTCCAACAGTGACAATGATATCTGCTGTAACTAGAGCATTCTCAATATCATTAATGGCGCTTTGATGAATTTCGCTGAACGAATAATGATTGTTAAACAACGCAGTCTGCACCCCTGCAACCACTTTTTGGTAGGGTTCCGAAGTACGACTAACAACAAAGCTCACATGAGTAGGCTCTGCAACTGGGTGAGCAAAGGTCTGATTAGAAACCGAAAATAATAACAACAGAACAACCCCTTGAACTTTAATCAAGTGATAGATCCCGGTCATGTTTCGGAGTGACTTCATATCAAGCCTAAGGTGCTGTTAACTAGCTTTAAGAGGTGTTGTGACTCTCATAGTTAAAAGTCCAGTTGCATACCAAGGATAACTCTGGTTTTGAACTGATTGTAAAAATAGCGTTCACGATATTGGTCCCCCACATTCTGTACTGTCAGGGATAGCTGGGCGTGAGTATTCTTAACTTGCCAACTTTTAGCCGCCTTTAAATCCAGTCGGGCATAGCTTGCATTATCCTCATCAACACGATGATAAATTGTCGATTGGTAATTGAGCATTGCGCTCAGGCTAAGATCGTTTTCAGTAACATAATTGACTAAAACAGAACCAAGATGCCTTGGGTTAGTATTACTTTCCTGCCTTAATTCTATAGGCGGCGTCAACCTGTAAATGCTGATCTGAGAAAGATCTACAAAACTATAATTAGCATGCACAAGGAATCGCTGGCTCGGCCTATATTGCACTTGCCATTCCAAACCATAGATATCCGCGTAATCGGTATTATCACGAACATTTAGCTGACCATTGTAATCCGCATACGGTTCCCTACGCTCACCAATAACTGAAGACATACTCTCTCGAAACAGGCGCACATCGACATTCAGACTATCCTGGAAGAAAGATCCCAAATAGCCAATCTCCGAACTTAGCAGTCTTTCAGCATCAATGTCGTCAGCGGACACTACGCCCGCGTCAAGTACAAGGTTTTCGTCATAGCGCACAAATGTTGCCTGATTGCTTTCCAGCAATGTTGGCGCTCTGTAGCCTTGGTCAAAAGCGAGTCTCAATGTTTGGTTGTGAGCAAAGTGATAATTAGCTGCGAGGCGAAAGGAATTGAGATCCTCATGATCGTCCCTGACTTCGCTAATAAAACCACCATTAAAGACAAGATTGTCTGCTGCATTCCATTCAAGGTTGATACAACCGCGATAAGAACTTTCACTAGCGGTATCATCCATATCGAAAAGGTCATTGCTGCGAACTTTATCCCGCCTTGCACCAGCACAATAGACTCCGCGAATATTATCCCAGGCTCTGAATGTACCCCTGAATTCGACATCCCAGCGCTCTGATAACGCCTTACTCTGAGGTTCAATAATCAGCTTATCCGGCAATAGCGACAGTGCATCTCTCATCGGCCCCTCTGGAAAGAGAGTCAATGCTTGATAAAAGGTAAGTGGATCCTGTTCATCGGCAACATTAAATCTGTTATGGTAAAAAACAAACTCATATTTGCTGCCGTCGGAGTTGATGCGCGACCAATTCAGATGCTGGTAATCGTAATCAATCTCCCGCTGGACATAGTCCTGTCTACCAATACCAATATCACTGTTATTAATACCAAACTGCAATTCCACCGAATCTTTTGCATTCGGTGTCCACAGCCCCCTAAATCCAAAAGTTACAGCTTCGGCATCATCATCAAGAGAAACCGAGCGCATAGAGCCCTTGTACATCCCGGAAAAATCATCAAACCCGTCATTAGATCTGTAACGCAAAGTTGTTCGATGATTTATCTCTCCCAGCTTGCCAGAATAGGCAACTGAGCCATTGCGAATACCATCGTTGCCAATTTGGCTGCGCATACTTAATCCACTGTCCAGCAATGGCGACTTGGTCACTATATTGATAGATGCCAGAAACGCATTGCTGCCATCAGCAGGAGCATTAGCACCTCTAACCACTTCTATATAGTCAATATCTTGCAATTCAACACCCAGGGTTGTCCATTGCACTGAGGAATAAATTGACTCATAGACAGATCGCCCATCAACTTTTACCTCAAGGCGTCGCGGGTTTGAGTCCCCAAGAGCATGGTAAGTAACACCTGGATAATTAGCATTGATATAGTAAACACGAAATCCCGGTACTAACCGAAATAGATCCACCACATCGACGGCTGCAGAAGCTTCAAGAGTCCGACGATCAATAATAGTTACAGCAGCTGGACTTTCATCTATCCGTTGCTCCAAATGAGTTACACTGGAAACCAAATGCAACTCTGCAAAAAGATCATCTTCAGTAATCACTGAGGAAGCAACTGAGATATTGGCTACAGCACAAAGGCATAGCAGCAAAGAGAAAAGTTGGTGCCTATTACTCATATTTATTATTCCTGATTATTGTTTTTTAATATCCTGAGATTTACTGAGCCCCAGTTTCTGCCCCAAGATGCCAGCCTGAGTTCGATTACTTAAGCCCAGTGCCCTCAGCATTGCACTGACGTGTACCTTGACTGTATTTTCAGAAAGATCGAGCTCCCGCGCGATTTGCTTGTTTGAACACCCATGAGTAATCAGTGTCAAGATATCCATTTGCCGATGTGTAATCAGCCCGGAAATAATTTCAATGTCCGCGCCAGAATCAACTTCATCAATCACTCTGGCCACTTCTGGCATCGACTCAATCAATGATTGCGGCACATAGCGCTCACCCACAAGCGCTTTTGAAATAGCCTCAAAAAGAGCATCTTTAGGTGCTGACTTGGTCACAAAGCCGGCAACACCAAAATCTAGACATTTGCGAATGTGGGCCGGATTTTCGGAAGCAGATAAAACGATCAACGGCAGTTCAGGGTAGCTCTTACAGAGCATCTCTATAAAAGTAAACCCGCCGGCACCCCCCGGCATAAAGAGATCAACAATGGCTAGATCTATTGTGTTCTGGGCCAGAATAGTTAGCGCACTGTCACCATGATTGGTGGTGGTTACTTCAATACCATCAAACTCTTCGAGCAAAGTCGCTTTAAGCCCAACGCAGACGAACGCATGATCATCAACAATAAGAATATGCATTATTTCATTCCTTGAGGTCACTTCAGATGTGCATGTCCCATGTTAGCTATCAGAGCCCGCTATGAGGCAGTTTGCGCTTTTATAGGACAACACACAACATGACAGAGTTTAGTATGCATTGAAGCATAACAAACTCAAAGGATTTATGCGCTAGTACTGATCAAAGCGCGAAAAGACCTTTCCCGCCTGTGGGGAACTCCCTGGAACCAGACTAAAGTTCTAAGTCAGATTAGATCCCACCTAAATCCCACTCTATGCTTTAAATTAATGGATCCTTATCCGAGGCTTTAGTCTGAGCAACCAACAATACTTTTTTGGCCCCATCAATTCTGCTCAGGCATTTTAAATTGAGGCCCAGATTATAAATAAAAAAGGCGACCCTATGGATCGCCTTTTCGTTAACTAGAAAGAGCTAGAGCTTAACCCAGCTTTTCCTTGATACGTGCAGATCGACCTGAACGCTCACGCAAGTAATACAGCTTGGCGCGACGAACAGCACCGCGACGCTTCACTTCAATGCTGTCAACCAGCGGACTGTAGGTCTGGAAGGTACGCTCTACGCCGATACCATTTGAGATTTTACGCACGGTAAACGCTGAGTTCAGCTGGCGGTTTCGCTTGGCGATAACCACACCTTCAAAGGCCTGAAGACGCTCGCGAGTGCCCTCTTTAACTTTAACCTGAACGACAACTGTATCACCTGGGCTAAAATCCGGGATTTCTTTGCTCATCTGCTCTTTTTCAATCGCAGCAATAATCGATGTTTTGTTGCTCATTTCATGCTCCTCAATTTTCATTGGTTGGTGGCGTGCCACCTGATTTAGAGCTCTGTACAGAGAGGATGAACATTATCCTTTGTCATCATCTGCCAGCGCATTACTCACGTCCCTAAGTAGGGCCTGTTGCTCTTTATTGAGCTCCAAGCGGTCCATCAATTCCGGTCTTCGCTGTTGGGTTCGCGCTAATGATTGCTGCAAACGCCAACGTCTTATTTTTTCGTGATTGCCAGATAACAGTACTTCTGGCACTTCCTGACCCTGATAATTTTCTGGACGCGTATAGTGCGGGCAGTCCAGCAGGCCTTCGGCAAAGGAATCCTGACCTGCAGAATCACCATGCCCCAATGCACCGGGCAACTGCCGTATCAGTGCATCTATCAGCACCATCGCAGGAAGCTCCCCGCCGCTGAGGACATAATCCCCAATGGACCATTCATCATCGACTTCAGCCTCAATCAACCGCTCGTCGATTCCCTCATAACGTCCGGCAATCAAAATAATCGACTGCTGAGTGGCAAAATCATTTACTGCCGCCTGATTCAAAACCTTACCCTGAGGGGATAAATACACCACCAAAGTCTCCGAACCTGTCCATTGCCTGGCATCTGCGATGGCCCTACGCAGGGGCTCTATCATCATTACCATGCCTGGTCCGCCCCCATAGGGCCGGTCGTCGACCGTCTGATGGCGGTCTTCGGTGTAATCTCTCGGGTTAAAACTGGCTAGCTCCAGCAACCCTTGCTTAACCGCCCGGCCACTAATACCGTAGTCAGTTACTGCGTTAAACATTTCCGGGAACAGGCTGATCAATGCTATTTTCATTCATCTTACCTCTCTGCTCCGCATTACCTGCCTAAAACGCTGGATCCCAAATCACATCAATTGTCTGGGTCTGCAGGTCTATTTTGCTCACAAACTGCTCTGCGTAGGGGATTAACCGCTCTTCGCGGTCGATGCTTTCAGCATCACCCCCTATCACCAACACATCGTTGGCGCCGGTTGCCAGCAACGACTTTACAACACCTAAACGGGTTGTCTGCCCCTCGAAATGACTAATTACTGCCATTCCTACTAGTTGATGCCAATAAAAATCATCTGAGCTCAACCCGGGCAATTCTGTCTTGGCGACTAAAATATCCTGCTGACACCATGCTCTGGCCAGATCTCGATCATCGACACCTTTGATATGCACAACCAGAGCTTCGCCATGACGCTTCCAGTCATCGACAACCAGCTGCTGTCGACCCTGCGCTGTATCAATCCACCAGGGTTGGTAGTCAAATACTGCCTCTACCTGCTCGGTGTACGAGAAAACTTTTACCCATCCGCGCACACCAAATACTGCTGTAATCCGCCCTACTACAAGTGTGTCCAAAGAACGACTCCCGGGCTGCAGAACCTATTAAGCTGCTACTTTCGCAGCCTCTTTAAGCAAAGCTGATACTCGATCGCTAACCTGTGCGCCTTGACCCTGCCAGTATGTGGCACGCTCAAGATCTACACGCAAACGCTCTTCAGCACCGCGAGCAACTGGGTTAAAAAAGCCAATACGCTCGATATAGCGAGCATCGCGTGCATTGCGCGAATCGGACACTGTGATGTGGTAAAAGGGGCGTTTCTTAGCGCCACCACGAGCCAATCTAATTGTTACCATGTACTAAAATCCTGTGTTCAAGCGGCATAATTGCCAAGCCTGATGCTAGTTAACTGCCTTCTTAGTCTTCACTTTAATGTGTGCCACGCAAACATAGCGGGACCCCCACGAAAGGCGCGGTATATTACGTCAAAAGGGATTGAAAGGAAACTACTTTTACAGCTATTTAACAGCGCTTCAGACCAACTAAATTCCAACCCGGAAGCAATGTTGGCTACGCCTAGAGTTTAGGGAAGCCCCCCGGTGGTAATCCGCCGCCTGGAGGCGCCATGCCGCCCATGCCGCGCATCATGTTTTGCATGCCTTTGCCCTTCATTTTCTTCATCATTTTGCCCATCTGCTTATGCTGTTTGAGCAGGCGATTAAGATCTTGAATACTAGTACCAGAGCCATTAGTAATGCGTCTTTTGCGTGAACCGTTGAGAATATCCGGATTGGCGCGCTCTTTGGGTGTCATGGAATCAATAATGCACTCCATGCGACCAAATTGGCTGGTGACATCACTCTGCTGGGCCATTTGCGCCATATTGCCCATTCCGGGCAACTTATCCATCAAACCGGCCATGCCACCCATATTTTTCATCTGCTGCAGCTGTTCTCGCAGATCTTCCAGGTCAAAGCCCTTACCTTTAATAACCTTTTTCGCCAATCGCTCGGCTTTTTGCTTATCGACCTTGCGTTCAACCTCTTCGATCAGGCTGAGCACATCACCCATACCCAATATGCGTGAGGCAATACGCTCCGGATGAAAGGGCTCCAGAGCATCAGTTTTTTCACCCACACCAAGGAATTTGATCGGCTTGCCAGTAATATGGCGCACGGAAAGCGCCGCGCCGCCGCGGGCATCACCATCGACCTTGGTTAAAACAACACCGGTGAGAGGCAGCGCCTCATTAAATGCTTTGGCGGTATTGACCGCATCCTGACCAATCATCGCATCGATAACAAACAATGTTTCAACCGGCCCGGCCGCTCCATGGACCTGTTTTATCTCATCCATCATCTCTTCATCGACGGCCAGACGACCAGCGGTATCCACAATCAGCACATCGGCAAACTGCTTCTTCGCTGCACTGACAGCGCTATTAACAATATCCACAGGCTTCTGGCCGGCATCACTGGGGAAGAACTCAGCACCGACTTCGCCAGCCAGGGTTTTTAGCTGCTGAATCGCTGCAGGTCGGTAAACGTCCGCAGACACCACCATAACTTTTTTCTTTTCTCGCTCTTTGAGATATTTCGCCAGTTTAGCTGCTGAAGTAGTTTTACCTGCACCCTGCAAGCCGGCCATTAAGATCACCGCTGGAGGCTGAGTTGCCAGATTGAGGGACTCATTCTTTTCCCCCATCACGTTTTCCAGTTCTGCCTGAACAATTTTCAGGAACTGCTGGCCGGGATTCAGGCTGCTGCTGACCTCAGTACCCACTGCACGAACCTTGACCTGCTCGACAAAATCTTTGACAACAGGCAGGGCAACATCAGCCTCAAGCAGTGCCATACGGACTTCACGAAGGGTTTCCTGTATATTTTTTTCACTGAGACTCGCCTTGCCCGAGATTTTTTTCAGACTCTGGGACAGACGATCAGTCAAACTTTCAAACATAGCCATGCAATTAATATCCAGCGGTGGAATTTAGGCCTTTAGTATAACAATAATTTTGCCTTGCTCTTCACCCTGTGTGCTGAATATGACACACTCTGGTGAAACAAAAGGTGATTTGAATAAGATGACAGGGTCAATACTTGGATTTGCGGCAACTGCTGTCTATCTGGCGGTCTGGGTTTACCACCTGGCACAGGTACGCAGGGATCCGCAGTTTAACCACTGGTCTCTTCAGGCCGCGGCGGCAGTGGCTATTGGCTTGCATGGTGCAACTCTGGTTGGCCTGCTCTTTATTGATGGCGGCCTGGATCTCAGCTTACTGAAGGTTTTCGCCCTCTCGGCTCTGGTTATCAATAGTCTGGTCTGGATTAGCGGCATTAAAAAGCCACTCCATAGTCTGTATCTGTTTTTATTCCCTATTTCGGCTGCCAGTCTTACCGCAGCGATATTGAGCCTAAACAGCACGCCTGTTTTGCTGGAGTCGTTCAATATACAGGCTCATATCTTAATATCCATTCTGGCCTATAGCCTGCTGGCCATCGCGGCACTGCAGGCCCTGCTTGTGGGATATCAGGACTGGCAGCTCAAACACAAGCATCAGAACCAGCTGATGCGCGCCCTACCTCCACTACAGACCATGGAAATACTGCTATTTGAACTGATCTGGGCCGGGCAGATCCTGCTGACATTGTCACTGATCAGCGGATTTCTGTTTTACGATGACTTTTTTGCCCAAAAGCTGGTGCACAAAGTCGTGTTCAGCCTACTGTCTTGGGTTGTCTACAGCACCCTACTCTGGGGTCGGCATGCTCGCGGCTGGCGGGGTATCAAAGCTATCCGTTGGACCTGGGCCGGTTTTAGCGCCATGTTACTGGGCTTTATTGGCAGTAAATTCGTGCTTGAATTTGTTCTTTCATGATCAAAAGCCAGTTGCTAAAACCCGAAATTTAATCCAACATATCTGGCCATAACTTCAGAGGTCCACATTCTTGGACGATTCTCACCCGTTAATGCTGTGGTTAGCATTATTTGTTCTGCTTATTCTATCTGCTTTCTTCTCTGGTTCTGAAACCGGCATGATGTCGCTCAACCGCTATCGTTTGCGTCACCAGCGCAAGAAAAGCTCCGGGGCGCGGCGGGCAGCCAAGTTATTGGCCATGCCTGATCGGTTGATTGGACTTATTTTGATCGGCAATAACGCGGTCAATATTCTCGCCGCAATTATCGCCAATATGCTCGCCATACTCTATGTTGGTGAAGCCGCAGCACCCTGGGTAGCCACAGCATCGCTGACCATCACCGTATTGGTTTTTTCTGAGGTTACTCCGAAGACCATCGCTGCACAAAATCCAGAGTGGTTTGCCTTTAAGGCCAGCCATATCCTTAAACCATTGCTGCAATTACTGTCACCATTGGTGTGGATGGTAAACAAGCTAACCAATGCGGTGATCTCTATGCTTGGCTTTGATCCTAACAAGGATCGCGACGACGGCCTGGATACAGAGGAGCTAAAGTCTCTTGTGGATATCTCTGCGCATAAAATTTCGGACAGCAATCAGGGAATGCTAAAGGCTATTCTCGATCTGGAATCAGTGACGGTGGAAGATATTATGATCCCGCGCAATGAGATCAACGGACTCAATATCGAAGCCAGTATCGAAGAGTTGATGAATAGCATTGTCTCATCTGAATACACTCGCCAGCCTCTATATGAAGGTGACGTCAATAATATTGTTGGTATCTTCCATGCGCGCAAGGCCAATCACCTGCTGCGCTCAGAAAAAGTGACTCACAATGCAATCAAGCGCTTTTCTGAAACCCCGTACTTTATTCCCGAAAGTACGACATTAACCAATCAGCTACTGAACTTTAAAAAGGCTCGTCGCCGTTTTGCTGTGGTAGTGGATGAATATGGAGAGGTGCAGGGGTTGGTCACTCTGGAAGATATTCTCGAAGAGATAGTCGGTGACTTCACCACCAATACCGCCGACGAGATTGAAGAGGTTATACGCAGGGATGATGGCAGCTATCTGATTCATGGAGCAGCCACAATTCGCGAGATAAACAAGGCAACGGGCTGGGAGCTACCCAAAGATGGCCCTAAAACCCTTAATGGCCTGGCCCTTGAGCAA
>CAXAJC010000007.1:0-31294 GCA_963969005.1 uncultured Cellvibrionales bacterium
CCTTGGGATCACCAGCACCAAACAGAGTAATCATCTGGAAGGTAATAATCATACCGGTCACTGTACCCAACAGACCCAACAAAGGCGCTACCATAGAGATAATCTTGAGCAGGTTCAGACCTGATTCAATCTCCGGGCGCTCCTTGAGTACAGCCTCGTGAAGCTTCAGCTCCAAGGACTCTGGATCCAAACCTGGGTTGTCTGCGGCCACTTTTAGGACGCGACCCAGTGGGTTGTCACCAGTAGCGGTGCCAGACTTAAGCTGTGAAGTAACCTTGCTGGACATGCCAGACAGTACAACAAAGCGCCAGATAGCCAGACCAATTGCTACAGCAAATACTGCAGTGATCACATAACCAACGATGCCACCAAAGTGCCAGCGCTCTACCAGCGTTGGAGTGTTGATCAGAGCGCGCAGCAAGCCGCCACCCAGTGGACCAGTAGGGTCCAGACCAACTTTAGTGAAACCAGAAGTGGCTTCTTGCAGATCTTCAGCACTGCCCTGATGAGCAGATGGCTGACGAGCTAACTCAGAAACCAGACCGTTCTCAGTGCTGTACTCAAGGTACATGCCATCAGACAGCAGGTTGTAGGTACCAACCCGAACCACTTCCATCTCTTCCTGTTCGCCATTGGCTCGCAGGACGGTTCTGTTGAACTTAACAATACGGGCGCTTTCAACCATCTCGCGCTGCTGCTCATACCATAGCTTCTCGATATCTTCGATTGAAGGCAGTCGGGTATCACTGCTCATTTTTTCAATCAGGCTATCAAGGAACTCTGTACGACCAGGGATCTGCGCGCTGACAATTGACTGATCAAGATTGGCGCGGATATCACCAGCAGCGCCAGTCAGATGACCAAACAACTCTTTCAGTGAACCCAGGCGCTTGTCACGCTGCTCACGCAGTCCAGCAAGAATCTGGTCATTGTCACGAATCTTTTGCTCGAGACGATCAGAGCGACGCTCTTCAGCAGCCTTAGTGTTTTGAGCCTGCTTTAACAGCTGAGCCTGCTTGCGCTGGTCACGTTTAAAGGCGGCTTCTCGGTTGCGATAGTCAGCGGATTCAGAAAGCTTGGCGCTTTCAATCATTTGCAGAAGCTCGTCGAGAGTCTTTGCATCCTGTGCCAGGGCTGGAGTGCTAAAAGCAGCAGCAGCTACAAAAGCGGCACAAACTTTAACAAATTTATTCATTGTGCAGTCTCCGGAGCAGTAATTGGCATTTGCATTACATCCTGAGGCGAAAGCTTCTTCGCGATACGGATGCCCTGATCAACTGGGCGACGGTACTCAGAGCCCAATGTCTCCCAAGAACCAGTCTCTTTATTCCAAGCGCCAGTCTGGGACTTATCTTTGGTCTGATACATCAGAGCGACACGGCCAATACGAAGCATCTCTACTTCAACTTCGGAACCGTTGGCATCAATATCTACCAGATCGCGGTAAGACTCCAGAGATGAGCTGTACTCAGATTCAATGTCGTAAACTTCAAGAATCTGGCGGAACTTCTCAGCGGCAGAGAACTTAGCACTGTCCATATTGACATAGAGGTCAGCAATGGCATTTTCACGCTGCTCTTTCTTGAACGGAATGTCCAGAGCAACGAACTCTTCGAGGCCTTTGAGCATGCTCATCATCAGCGGTGAAATACCACGTTCGATAATCGTAGCGTTCTCAATAGACTCTCTCAGTTCGGCCATCATTTGCTTTTGGCTGGCAATCTGACGCTCTAGCTGAGAGTTATACACTCGCAGAGATTCAATTTGCTTGTTGACCTGTTTGAATTCTTGCAAAAGACCATCAGTTTGATCAGCAATACGATCAACTTTGGTTTGCGCGGTTTTAGCATTCTGGACCTTAACGGCACCAGCTTTGAGTACGTCACTTACTTCAGAAGCCTGAACTGCACTAACAGTCAGACCACCAGCAAGAACGGCAACAAAGGCCAATACTTTTAGTGGTTGATTATTCATAGTTCCCTCAATTTGGGTCTACCGGTTTAATTATGTGTCACTGCCTAAAATCAACCTGCCCAACATTTATCATCAGACAAGCTTTGTTTCGGGGCATCTTTGTAACAGTCTCGTGATCAAGAAGCAATTTGGCAGCGGAGAATTCAGCCTTATAAAAGAGAGAAAACAAGCTGTTGTTACCTTCAGTAACATCTAAAGCAATGTGTATTGGGTTTATAACTTTTGCGAACTAGGTCCGATCGAGAGTGAGAAACCTGTAGGGGTGAGTATCGGTTTTCTCGGGCAGCAGTTCATCAACCTGCGTCCAACAGGCTAAATCCACGTCCGGGAAGTAGGCATCACCCTCAACCTCAGCATCGACCTGAGTGAGATAAAGCCGGTCGGCGACAGGCAATGTCATGGAGTAAATCTGCTCACCACCAATCACCATAATCTCCTCCGCACCCGCTAAGGCACATGCCTGCTCAGCCAGAGCCATGGCGTCCTGCAGGCTGCTGGCAACTTGCACCCCAGCGGCTTGCCATTGGGGGTCTCTGGTAATAACAATATTGGTTCTGCCAGGCAGCGGCCGGCCAATACTGTCATAGGTCTTGCGGCCCATCAGGATCGGCTTGCCCATAGTCACAGACTTAAAGTACTTGAGGTCTTCAGGCAGATGCCAGGGCAACTGATTATCTCGACCAATAACACCATTGCGGCTGACTGCCACTATCAAGGAGATTTTCATTGATTAAACCGCCACTGGCGCAGAGATTGGGCCATGGGATTCATAGTCCTGCAACTCAAAATCGTCGTAGACAAAGTCAAACAGGTTATCCACCGCCGGATTTATCACCAGCTGAGGCAGTGGGAAGGTGGTGCGAGATAACTGCTCTTCGACCTGGTCCATATGATTGCTGTAGAGGTGAGCATCACCAAAAGTATGCACAAAGTCGCCGGGCTTAAGGCCGGTCACCTGAGCGATCATCAATGTCAGAATGGCATAGGAGGCAATATTAAATGGCACCCCCAGGAATACATCGGCGCTGCGCTGATAGAGCTGGCAGGACAGCCGCCCCTCGGTCACATAAAACTGAAACAGACTGTGGCAGGGGGGCAGGCCAGATTTGACCATAATGGGAATATCTTTGGGGTTCCAGGCCGACACGAGCAGACGCCGGGAATCGGGATTGGATTTTACATCCTCCACCAACTGAGCAAGCTGATCCACACCTTCAAAATTGCGCCACTGGTGACCATATACCGGCCCCAAATCCCCATACTGCTCGGCAAATGCCCCATCTGTTTTGATGCGCTCGACAAATTCTTTCATACCCGCCTTCCAGGCCTTGGAATACATCGGCAGATCATCCTCCTGCCCAGTCTCGCGCAACCAGCTCTGGTAGGGCCAGTCATTCCAGATACCTACACCATTCTCAACCAAATAGCGGATATTGGTATCACCGCGAATAAACCACAGTAACTCGTGGAGAATGGATTTTAGATGAACCTTTTTACTGGTCACCAGCGGGAAGCCCTCCGCCAGATCAAAGCGCATCTGGTAACCAAAAATACTACGTGTACCAGTGCCTGTACGATCTTCTTTGGCAATACCATGATCACGAACATGACGGACCAAATCTAAATACTGTTTCATTATTTAATCTCTGTGCACAACTGCTAGTTAGCTTGCGGGCTGGCCTGCCGCAGCACGGTTTTACGCATAAACCAAAGCCCCAGCAGGATCATGGGAATACACAGGGTCTGGCCGCGAGTTATCCAGTCAAATGACTCAAGCAGGGCCGATTGCCCGGCGAACTGTGCGTCTGGCTCGCGAACAAATTCAACCATAAAGCGGAAGACGCCATACAGCACCAGGAACAATCCAGTGATCTCGCCGTAGAGCCGCGGTTTACGAGCAAACCAGTTAATAATCAGAAACAACACCAACCCCTCCAGGAATGCTTCGTAGAGCTGCGAAGGATGGCGAGGCAGCTGTGTTGGATCGGAGGGGAACAACATCGCCCAGGGCATATCTGTCGCCCGGCCATAGAGCTCCTGACCTATAAAGTTGCCGATACGGCCAAAGAATAGTCCGGCAGGTACCAGGGGTACGGCAAAATCCGTCAGGGCTAAAAATGACAGTCGATATTTACGGGCATAGATAAACATGGCGATAGCCACACCAATCAAACCGCCGTGGAACGACATGCCGCCCTCCCAGATACGCAGCAACATGGCCGGATCAGCCAGCCACTTCTCGGTATTGTAGAAAAACATGTAACCTAGACGTCCACCCAGAATCACCCCCCAGGCACCATAGACAATTACATCTTCTACCTGGGTTTTCTTGATCGGAGACCATGGCCTCTGGCTATTGCGCATGGCCAAAAACCAGGCACCGGCAAAGGCAACCATATACATAATGCCGTACCAATGGATCTGAAGAGGACCCAGGGAAATGGCGACCGGGTCTATATTCGGGTGCATGATCATGAGCGGGTTTATCCGTAGGATTTAATGGCTCGATAATAGCGGGTTCTTCGATTATCTGCTACGGAGGATATCGGCTATAGCGAGAAAAAGTTACACTGGCCAGCATGTGCTTACTTGCGATTGCCTTTAATCAACATCCCAACGCGCCTTTAATAGTAGCGTCTAACCGCGATGAATTTTATGCCCGGCCCACATTGCCCATGCATTGGTGGCAGGATGCTCCAATTCTGGCTGGCAGAGATCAGCAGGCCAACGGCACCTGGATGGGCCTGTCACGCAATGGACGTTTTGCCGCAGTCACCAACTATCGCTATGTGCCTGAGGGGGGCGCAATTGAGACCGCACCATTATCCCGCGGCGATCTGGTCACAGAGTTTTTATCTTCCTCCCAAAATGCCAGCCAATGGGCCCAAAGCATTGCTGCCACAGCCGAAAACTTTGGTGGCTTTAATCTGCTGATCTATGACGGCACTGAGTTGGTCTATCTAAATAATCATAATGATGAGCAACCAAAAATTCTGCCCTCCGGCCTCTATGCTCTCAGCAACGGCGCACTGGACAGCCCTTGGCCAAAAGTTGAGCATGCCCGCGACCAGCTGCGAACTGTAATCGACCAACCTGAGATGGGCTCAGCTCAGCTCGGACAAATTATGGCAACATTATCATTAGAGAAAACCTATGCCCCAGAATTGCTGCCCAATACCGGAGTACCAGAAGACTGGGAAAAGCTGCTGTCATCGCCCTTTATTGTCGCCGATGGTTATGGCACAAGAGCCTCAGCAGCAGTAATTGTCTCATCTGCAGGGGATATTGATGTGGCAGAGCAAAACTACCAGGCTGGGGAGACCCTGGGCGGTCAGACGTTTCGCTTTAACGCCTCTGAACGCTGATTAGGTCTGGTGGGACGGACCAGCTTGGTCACTTCCGGCTGATGCAGGGAAGCCGATATAAACTCTGCCACCGAAGCCGCATCAGACAGCCGCAGAGCCCGCTTCACCAGCTCCCGAGCCTCCTTGCGAGTGATATTCAGCAGCACCGACTTGACCCGCAGCAAAGTGCTCGCGCTCATGGAAAAATTTTCATAGCCCAGCCCCAACAGCACCACGGCACTCAGGGGATCACCGGCCATTTCGCCACAGACACTAAGCTGACAATTAACCGACGAGGCCTGCTCATAGATCGCTTTTAACGCCCGCAGCACCGCCGGATGCAAGGTGTGATACAGATCAGCCACCCGGGGATTATTGCGATCTACCGCCAACAGATACTGAGTCAAATCATTGGTGCCCACGGACAAGAAGTCCACACGACGACCAATTTCCTTGACCTGGTAAACAGCAGCAGGCACTTCAATCATAGCCCCCACTGGTGGTCGTTCAATCTCATAACCCTCTTCCTGGGTTAGCTCTCGATAAGCACGGTCAATCAGCTCCAATGCGCGATCCAGCTCAGGCACATTACTGATCATTGGCAGCATAATGCGCAAATTATTAGTGCCCTGGCTGGCCCGCAACAGCGCGCGAATCTGGACCAGAAAGATCTCCGGATGGTCCAGAGAGATGCGAATCCCACGCCAGCCTAAAAACGGATTTTCCTCTTCGATAGGGAAGTAGGGCAGGTCCTTATCGCCACCTATATCCAATGTTCTCATGGTCACTGGTCGCGGTGAAAAAGCTACCAGTTGCTCTCGATATATAGCCACCTGCTCGTCTTCCGTGGGGAAACTCGAGCGCAATAAAAAAGGAATCTCGGTACGAAACAGGCCAACGGCTTCGGCACCACTTTTCAGTGACATCATGGTGTCCTGGCGCAGACCTGTATTGACCCACAGGGAAAAGCGAAAACCATCTGGTGTGATGCAGGGGATATCTCGCAGCTTCTGCAGGTCTTTATTGAGTATTTTTTCTTCGCGCTGGCGCTGTAAATAGGAGCGCCGCAATGTGCGGGTCGCACTGCTGACAACATCCCCAGTAAATCCATCGACAATCAATTCCTGGCCATCAAGCTCAGCCCAGGGTAAATCAATGGCCCCCATTACTGTGGGAATGCCGAGAGCCCGGCCAACAATGGCCATATGTGAGTTGCTCGATCCCTTGAGAGAAATAATTCCGACCAGCCGATTGACCGGAATATCTGCCAGTGCGGTGGCGGACAAATCCTCACCCACTAAAACCACCCGGCGAGGCATGGGTCGTTCTTTCTTATCTCTGCTCTGCAGATAGCCAAGTACACGCTTGCCCAGATCGTTTACATCTGCAGCTCTCTCGCGCAGATAGGGGTCATCCATCTGACGGAAGGTCCGCACATGCTTGAGAATCACCGAGCTCCAGGCACTCTGAGCGGTCTGGCCCGCAGTAATAGCGGCAATAACCTCTCCACCCAGAGAACTGTCATCCAGCATGCGAATATAGACATCAAATAATGCCAGTTCCTCAGAGCTGAGCTTATTGACCAGCCCATCCCCCAGATCGCGCATATCTTTTTTTGCCGCGGCCAGTGCCAGACGAAAGGTTTCAATCTCTGCTGCAGGGTTGTTGGTAAAGCGCTCGGGCACAGAGGACAGGTCAGTACTGGAAGCAACCAGCACCACTCGACCAATACCCACCCCAGGAGAGCTTGGAATACCCCGGAAAGTGGCTTCGCGACTTTTGCCGCGGCCCGCAGACGCGAGCTTGCGCAGGACCCCGGTAGCCTCGGCATGGGCAATCGCACCAGATAACTGGGCGCACACAGTAACAACAAAGGCTTCCTCTTCCGAAGCAAACCGTCGCTGGGTCTGCTGCTGTAATACCAGCACCCCCAGTACTTTGCGGTGGTGGATAATAGGAACACCCAGGAAAGAGTGGAATGGTGATTCACCAGTCTCTTCAAAGTAGGCAAAGTTGGGATGCCGGTCTGCATCTTCAAGATTGAGGGGCTCTTCTTTGGCCGCCACCAAACCCACAAGACCCTCACGCATAGCCAGTCGCACCTTGCCGATGGACTCCTCGCGCAACCCCTTGGTGGCGGTCAGCACATAGCGTTGATCGGTTTCGTCAAACAGGTAAACAGAACAGACACCGGCCTGCATCGAGGCCCGCACTTCGGTCACGATAATCCTCAGTACCTCAGGCAAGTTCCGAGCACTGTTTACTTCTTGGACTATGGTCCGCAGGGAGCCGAGCATATTCATTAGCTGCCCCGGCTATTTTTTTCGAAGCGCGCATTGGCTGGGGCAAACTCAACCAGAGCATTGCGGTAGACATTGCGCTTAAAGGGCACCACAGATTCAATCGGATACCAATAATTGACCCATTGCCAGCCATCGAACTCGGGGCTGCCAGTGGCATCAAAACAAACCTTGCTGGCATCGCCGGTTAACTGGAGGTAAAACCACTTCTGTTTTTGCCCTATACAAAGGGGCTTGGAATGCTTGCGCTGCATCTGGACAGGTATATGGTAGCGCAGCCATTTTTTCGAGCGCTGGATGATTTTTACATCAGTAGATTCAAGCCCCACCTCTTCGTAGAGCTCGCGATACAGAGCCTGCTCAGCAGATTCGCCAGCATTGACGCCCCCCTGGGGGAATTGCCAGGCATTCTGACCCAGTCGCTTGGCCCAAAATACCTTGCCATGACCATCGCCAATGACGATAGCTACATTCGAGCGAAAACCGTCCTTATCAACCACCGCATCTACCCTGCTTAAAATATGTATGTGCCAAACTATTGTTCCATAGTCTTTACGGACCAGCAATTTTCTCTTGAGGCCATCTTACATCATCGCTATCCTGCCACGTCGATTAATCATAACTTTTTTCCGCAGGATTCCCCTATGGCCCTCGCTATTTTCGATTTGGATAACACATTAATAGCTGGTGACAGCGACCATGGCTGGGGTGAATTTTTAGATGCCAGAAACAGGGTGGATCGCGACCATTATCGGGCTATGAATGATCGCTTTTATGCCGACTATGAAGCCGGTCAGCTGGATATCTTCGCCTATCTGGAATTCTCGCTGGCACCACTGGCGGCAATGGAACCTCAACAACTCGCTGAGCTGCACGGTGAATTTATGCAGCAGGTTATTGCACCTATGAAATTGCCTCAGGCAGAGGCTCTGATCGAAAAGCATCGCAATGCCGGAGATCAACTGCTGGTTATCACCTCGACCAATCGTTTTATTGTTGAGCCCATCTGTCAGTCTCTGGGAATCAATGAACTGCTAGCAACGGATCCGGAAATGATTGATGGCCGCTATACCGGCAGGGTTGTCGGCACGCCCACCTACCGAGAGGGAAAAGTCGAGCGTTTTAATCAATGGCTGCGACAGAATAATGTTAGCAAGGCGGGCAGTTATTTTTATTCTGACTCAATTAATGACTTGCCCCTGTTGCTGGAAGTGAGCCATCCTGTAGCTGTGGATCCCGACGAAGCCTTACGCAACGCCGCCATTGAAAGGGGCTGGGAGATTATTTCACTGCGAGATTAGTTCCGGTGAAAAAGTTACTGGAGTAAAAACTCAGATATAAAAAAGCCCCGGCATAGGCCAGGGCTTTTCACCAATGTCTTAATCAAGACTCGTCAACAACCACCTGATAACCATCGGCATCCATCATCTCTTCCAGCTCGTCAGTGCTGCCAACCTTGACGCGGAACAACCAGCCATCTGCATAGGGGCTGCTGTTAACTGTCTCGGGCTCGTCTTCCAGAGCCGGATTTATCTCTACCACTTCCCCAGTAATCGGCGAATAAATATCCGAGGCAGCCTTCACAGACTCAACCACAGCCACTTCAGCACCGGCATCCACAGCCGCGCCCATCTCTGGCAGCTCGATATAGACTATGTCACCCAGAGCTTCCTGGGCATGGTCAGTAATCCCCACAACCACGGTGCCATCACTCTCCAATCTCGCCCATTCATGACTGCTGGCATATTTCAATTCTGATGGAAGGTCGCTCATATATTTCTCCTTAACTTACTTTATTTAAGCTGCTTGCGGGGCAGCCAAATCAATCAACTAGCCGCACCCCGAAAATCTGTCGCGGTCATTCTACTTAGGATTGGAATGAAAGATAAAGCAATTTCAACAACTGGTGAACATTCAATATAAATCTGTAAAATATTCAGCTGCCAGTTTCCCCAAATACTTTCAGAGAGCATTATGCAATACAAATTATGGACCATTTTTTTGCTAGCCCTGGGCACCGCGATCTCAGCCGATGAGCTGAAACTCACCAACGGTGATGTTATCCAGGGACATCTATTAGAGATCTCAGAAAACCCTGAAGCAGGCAGTAGTCAAATAATCTGGCAGTCCGACAATTTTGGCCCCCTGAGTATCGCTGTGGAGCAGGTCGCGACAATAAATGGCATCACGCCCGAGGCTAATACCAATAATCCGGCGTCCACAGTTAGTCAGTTCAGCACCAGCTACAAAGGCGATATCTCAGCAACAGGTGCCTACGCCAGTGGTAACGAAGAACGCGAGGACTGGGATATCGAAGGTGCTGTGAAATGGCGCAGTGGTGATTTTCGACACCGCAGTGGCATCAACTATGAAAGCCATAGTCTGGACAGTATCCCCGCCAACGAAGAGTACTATGTGGACTATGGCATAGACTGGTTTTTCCAAGACCAGTGGTTTTGGAGCAATAACCTTACCTGGGGTGCCAATGATAATCGCGCTATTGAGCAATATTACACATTGGGCAGTGCCTTAGGTCGGCAGTTCTGGAATCGAGAATCCGGAGCCCTATCCGCCGAGACAGGTCTACTGTGGATCAATGAGGAGTATGAAGACAATAGCTCCGACAATCGCCTGAACTGGAGCTGGGCTGCAGACTATCGCCAGATGATCACCTCTAGTCTGGAATTATTTCACCGCCATAGCCTGTTGGTATCTCTGGGCAACTTAAGCGACTCTGAAATCAAAGCGGACCTGGGCCTCAAAGCACCATTAATCAAGAATATTTACACAGAGCTCAAACTTGAATGGATCTACGATAACCAACCTGCTCTGGGAACCGACCCCAGCGACAGTCAGCTGACTATAGGGGTCAGTTACAGCTGGTAGACTAAGGGCGAATTTGCAGAGGCGCCTCATTGAGCGCCGCCAACTGCTCACGGAGTATCAAGATGTGCTCACTCCAATAGCGCGGTGTATTAAACCAGGCAAAGGCACGAGGAAATGCCGGGTCTGACCAGCGCTTCGCTATCCAGGCACTGTGGTGCATTATGCGCAATGTCCGCAACACCTCAATCAGACGCAGCTCGCCATAGTCAAAGTCATAGAACTCAGAGTAACCCTCAACCAATTCAGCCATCTGTAGCTGCTGTTCATAGCGATCCCCAGATAGCAGCATCCATAAATCCTGAACTGCCGGTGCCATGCGCGCATCGTCAAAATCGACAAAATGAGGGTTATCATCACGCCACAGAATATTGCCGGAATGGCAATCACCATGGACCCGAATAGTGTTTATGGGCCCATAGTCGGAAAGCGTCTGATCAATCTTTTTAAGGAGATCCAGGGCCAGAGAATCATAGGCCGGACTCAATTCCGGTGGCATAAACTGCTCGCTGATCAAGCGATAGGACTGCCAGCCAAAGGTTTCAATATCCAGTACAGGTCTATGCTCAAATGGCTTTACCGCACCTATGGCATGAAAGCGTCCAAGCAAGCGGCCAAGAATAAACAGGTTGTCCAGATTATCTAATTCCGGCGCACGGCCACCTTTACGGGGATACAGTGCAAACCTGAAATCCGCGTAATGGCTGAACGATTTACCCTCAGCATTGACCCAGGGACAAACCACCGGCAGCTCCTGCTCCAGCAACTGAAAGCAAAACTCATGCTCTTCGGCTATCTGCTGATCAGTCCAGCGATCTGGGCGATAAAACTTGGCGATCATAGGTGTCTGATCTTCAATGCCAATCTGGTATACCCGATTCTCATAACTGTTTAGGGCAATAAAACGGCCATCAGAAATAAATCCCTGGCTTTCCACCGCATCAATTAATAAATCCGGGGTTAGCGCATCAAAGGGATGGCTGCTGGCGAGTCTAGTCATTTCCCGTAAGTCCTCTAGTCCAACGATGGCTTTGAGCGCATGGTCTTCTTTTTGCCATGCTGGGTTTTTTTATCCATACGTCGCAACTGAGAACCTTTGGTTGGCTTGGTTGGCCGTCGCACCTTGGCGTTGTGAGTCACCGACTGCAATAATTCCTGCAACCGCTGCAGCGCATCGGCTCGATTTTTATCCTGACTGCGGTAGCGCTGTGCCTTGATAACCACCACCGCCTCTTTAGTGATGCGGTGATCCTTAAGCTTCAGCATACGCTCTTTATACATGTCTGGCAGAGAAGAGGCGCGAATATCAAAGCGCAGATGGATGGCCGAGGAGACCTTATTAACATTCTGCCCACCAGGGCCCTGAGAACGAATGGCGGTAAACTCGATCTCCGTCTCAGCAATAGAAATGCTGCTGCTGATAAAAAGCATTAGACCCTTGGCTCTGGCGCAGGCTCAACAAATTCAAACCGCGCAACCAGCTCACCGTCCACCTCAATCTGTTCAACAAACATTTCGAGCGGACGTATCCACATGCTGTAGTCACCATAGAGGGTTTTATAAACCACATGCTGTTGTTCGGTCTCACTGTGCCTGGCAACACCCAATACCTCATAGAGATTGCCTTTGTAATGTTTATAAATTCCATTTTCGAGATTCATATGGCCTCCTTATCCTGCGGCACAAACTTGGGTCTGACAATAAACATGATCCACTAGGGATATCTCCAACTGATCGCCAACAGCTATTGGCCCGACTCCCGCAGGGGTACCAGTCAACACTACATCGCCGGGCATCAGAGTGAAAAACTGGCTGATATATAGCAGCAGCGGCACTACAGGTGTCAGCATATCGGCACTGTTGCCATCCTGCTGCATGTGACTGTTCTGACGCAGCTTAATACTCAGCTGCTGAAGATCCGCCACTTTACCCAGACTAACAAACTCAGATATTGGGCAGGCACCATCGAAGGCCTTGGCCTTTTCCCAGGGCAGGCTCTTATCTTTGAGTTGCTGTTGCAGGCCACGCAGGGTCAGATCCAGCGCCACACCAACGCCGCCAATGGCTGCCTCAGCCTGAGCCCGATCACAGTCACTGGTAATTTTGTCGCCAATCAAAATACAGATTTCTGTTTCAATATGGCATTCACCCAACCGAGTGGGAATAGAGAGCTGTTCACCTATAGCCACTAACGCCGTACTGGGTTTAATAAATAAAACCGGCTCCGCAGGAATTGGGTTGTTGAGTTCTCTGGCATGGGCGGCATAGTTTCTGCCAACACAGACGGCTTTCCCCACTGGCAGATCCAGCACAGCGCCATTAAGTCGATGACGGTAATTCAATAGTCCCTCTCCTTTGCCCTGAAAGCGTACCTCAGGATTACTTTTAATCCCGCCAACTTAAAAGATAATCGGCTTGTCGTCATTCAGGTACAGGGCACCTTTAACAATCCGGTAAATAATCCAGACGGTCACGATCCCGCCAGCTAACCAGCCCAGCAGCACCAGCCAGAAAAACATTGCTAGCAGAGACCACAGCAGCCCGTACCAGAAGGTATTCAGCTGCCAGCGAAAATGACTTTCCAGCCAAGTATCGCGCATAGCACTCATTTTTAAATAGTTAACCACCAGTCCCGCTATGCAGGTTAAACCGCCAGTAACAAAACCAAGAGCCTGCAACAGATAGACCAGCAGCGCCAGATTTTTGTGCTGAGTCTCGATATCTTTGACCTTTGGTTCAGTCATTTGCTCTGTCATCTCAGTCTCCGGTTGAGTAGACCCGCCAATTTGATGGCCATTTAGTCGAATAACTTTCCTGGATTAAGGATAGCATTCGGATCAAAGACCTTCTTGATCTGTTTCATTAACTCAAGCTCCAGTGGTGACCGGGAGTAATGTAGATAATCTTTTTTCAGCAGTCCGACTCCATGCTCAGCACTGACGCTGCCCTCATACTTGGCCAGCAACTGGCCAATCTCTTTGCTCACTGGCACACAGCGGGCTACGAACTCTTCATTGGACAAGGTTTGCGGCTTGAGGATATTCAGGTGCAGATTGCCATCGCCAATATGGCCGTACCAAACCAGTTCAAAATCCGGATAACTTTGTTCCACCAGTTCATCCACTTCGCACAAAAAGTTAGGCATGCGCGACACCAGTACCGAAATATCATTCTTGTAGGGCTGCCAGTGCCACAATGTCTCAGAGATATCCTCGCGCAACTTCCACAGCGCCTCAGCCTGGGACAGGCTCTGGCTCAAGGCTCCATCCAGAACCCAGCCCTGCTCAACGGTCTGCTCAAACAATGCCATGGCTTTGTCTAATTCAGACTCAGCGGCAGATTCGAATTCCAACAGCGCATAGAAGGGTGCCTGGGTCGCAAAGGGAACTGCATGACCCATCTGGGCAGTGACCTTATCCAGTGCCGATTGGCTAAAGAACTCAAAGGCACTGAGGTCCATCTGCGCGCTGAAGGTGCGCAACACATCAAGAATTGCCGGAAAGCTATCCACTCCGAGAACCAGAACAGTGGAATCTGCCGGTGGTCTTGCCAGCTCAATAGTGGCTTCACAAATCAGACCCAGCGTACCTTCGGAGCCAATAAACAAATGGCGGAAGTCGTAGCCGGTATTATTTTTGACCAGCCCCTTATTTAATTCGAGAATATCCCCAGCGCCATTAACTACCTTGAGACCCATCACCCAGTCTCTGGTCATACCGTAGCGAATCACCTTGATGCCACCCGCATTGGTAGCAATATTCCCACCAATCTGACTGGATCCCACCGCGGCAAAATCTACGGGATAAAATAGTCCTTGTTCAGTGGCAAAATCCTGCAGATTTGCCGTGACCATGCCAGCCCCTACAGTGACCGAGCGATCCACAGGATTAAAATTTATAACTTCATTAAAGCGGTCCATGGCCACAACAATTTCGCCATCTTTGGCCACAGCGCCACCGCTAAGGCCGGTTCTGCCGCCGGATGGCACAATGGCCAGATTTAGCTCATTGGCCAGAAGCACAACTTGCTGCACCTCTTCTATGCTGCCAGGCAGCACTACTGCACAGGGATTAGCCTGCCATATAGTGGTACGGTCGACGCCAAAACGCTGCAAATCTGCTTCGTCTAATAAAACTCTCTGGGCGCCAACAATGTGGTTTAGACGCTCAACTATCTGCTCCGATAACATTCGGAAATCCTCATTATGCTGCCAGTTTATAAAGTTGATTTGCAGCCAGTCATGGTAACATAGCGACCTTATTTTGACTGCCCAACAGGCCTGATCAACTATGCTAAATTTTTCTCTCGGCAAACAAAAAATCAAAATCCTGCTGCTCGAAGGGGTTCATCCCTCGGCGGTTGAGATTTTCAAAGCCGCTGGTTACGAAAATATTGACTACTATCCAGCGGCCCTTCCAGAGGACGAGCTGCTGGAAAAAATAGCTGGCGCCCATTTTGTTGGCATCCGCTCACGCACCCAGCTCAATGCTCAGGTGTTTGCTACCGCCAAAAAGCTGATTGCCGTCGGCTGCTTCTGTATCGGTACCAATCAGGTTGATCTCAAGGCTGCCACCGAGCATGGGGTTATCGTCTTTAATGCGCCCTTCTCTAATACGCGCAGTGTTGCAGAACTGGTCATTGCCGAAGCCATTATGTTGATGCGCGGTATCCCTGAAAAAAATGCCAAGGCCCATCGCGGAGAATGGCTGAAGTCTGCCAGCGACTCCTATGAGGTGCGAGGCAAGACTCTAGGTATTATTGGCTACGGTAATATTGGCAGCCAAATCAGTGTGATGGCCGAATCAGTAGGCATGAAAGTGCGCTTTTACGACACCGTTACCAAACTACCCCTTGGCAATGCCGAGCAGGTGCGCAATCTTAAGGAGCTGTTGCAACAGGCTGATGTCGTTTCGCTCCATGTGCCGGATACAAAATCTACCCGCGGACTGATGGGGGCAAAAGAATTAGCGGCTATGAAACCTGGAGCCATGCTCATCAATGCCGCCAGAGGGCAGATTGTCGATATCGACAGCCTCTGCAAGCTGCTGGAAAGCAAACATCTGGGAGGCGCTGCCATCGATGTTTTCCCGGTGGAGCCGAAATCCAATCAAGACGAGTTTCTCTCACCCCTGCGCCAGTTCGACAATGTGATATTAACTCCCCATATCGGCGGCTCTACTCAAGAGGCTCAGGCTAATATTGGTATTGAAGTGGCCGAGAAAATTGTCGTCTACAGTGACAATGGCACCAGTACCAGCGCCGTTAACTTCCCACAGGTGGCACTGCCCGCCCATGCCAACACCCACAGGCTACTGCATGTGCACCGCAATATTCCCGGGGTCATAAGCGGCATCAACCAGCTGTTTTCTCAATATAATATCAATGTGGCCGCACAGTATTTGCAGACCAATGACAAAGTGGGTTATGTGGTCGTGGATATTGAGGCCGAATACAGCAATGATGCAATCGCTGCCCTGAAGGCGATAGAAGGCACAATTCGCTGTCGTGTCTTGTTTTAAATGACATAAAACCGACCAAAAACAGGTAAAAACAGGTAAAAACCGGTTTTTTTTGATTTAAAAACACGCAAAATTGGATAAATCGCCAAAAAAGCAATACACTCCTCGGTGCTGAATCGACGAAATCGAAAATTTTTTAGGGATTGTTGAGGCAGCGATGCCTCCAAGCTATAAATAAATTTTGGCTAGAGGTATAGGCTAGCCCCGTTATGAGGCTGGATATTTTAAACGCCTTAAACGGTATACAATTTTTTATAAGTGAGGTTAGTTATGTCGGAGAGAGTTTCTGGCACTGTAAAGTGGTTCAACGACAGCAAAGGTTTTGGTTTTATTGAGCAAGAAGGCGGCGGTGATGTATTTGTACACCACAGCGCTATTCAAGCTGAAGGTTTCAAATCTTTGAAAGAAGGCCAGGCAGTAACTATGGAAGTTACTCAAGGCCAGAAAGGCGCCCAAGCTGAGAACGTAGTCGCCGAATAATTTCTGTCGCTGTCACTAGATAGCAGTACTAAAATTATTAAAAAGCCCCGACAGGTAATTGTTGGGGCTTTTTTTATGGCTGGAGGTATCTTTAGTTGCGCTTTCTCGCTAGTTGCGCTTTCTCGCTTAGGCGTAGGTGCGCTCTCGCGCTCAAGGATCATTTTGCCCATTTCTTTGGGACAAAAAAAATCCCACCTAAAGGCAGGATTCTTCAGCGCTACATCAAAATCAGCTTACTTGATTTTGGCTTCTTTATAGATCACATGCTTGCGAATCGTGGGATCATACTTTTTGATCTCCATTTTCTCTGGCATATTGCGCTTGTTCTTATCTGTAGTGTAAAAGTGTCCAGTACCTGCACTGGACACCAAACGAATTTTTTCTCGAGCTGACTTAGCCATGGTTGTTCTCCTTAGACCTTCTCGCCATTGGCGCGCAGGCCAGACAAGACTTGTTCAATACCATTTTTGTCAATGATGCGCATACCTTTGGTAGATACTCGCAGCTTCACAAAACGCTTTTCAGACTCAACCCAAAAACGGTGAGTGTGAAGATTTGGCTCAAAGCGACGACGAGTTCTGTTCTTCGCGTGAGATACATTGTTTCCAGCCATTGGGCGCTTGCCTGTGACCTGACATACTCTGGACATTGTTGCTGCCTCTGTTTCCGATTTTTGCCCCTGAAAAAGCGTCTAAGAACAAAAGAATTCTGTGATTAATCTAACCATTGACGGGACCGTCCCGCAAGGAGGCGCGTTTTATACCAGAAAGCCAATGTTGAATCAAACGAAAACCGCCGAATCCTAGTAAAACAGTTGTGTTTCGGCCTATAACTGGCCTCGATCCGCCAAAGAGGTCACTTCCCCACGACCAACAATAAAATGGTCGAGCAACCGTATGTCCATCAGCTTGAGAGCTGCCTTGAGCTGGCCGGTAATAGCAATATCCGACTGACTGGGCTCCGCATTACCGGAAGGGTGGTTATGAGCCACGATAACCGCCGCAGCATTTTTTTGCAGAGCAATGCGCACCACTTCCCGTGGGTGCACATTTGCAGCATCAATCGTGCCCTGAAATAGCTCGCGGAACTCCAGCAACTGGTGGCGTGTATCGAGCAGTAATACCACAAACACCTCGCGCTTATAGTCGCGCATTTGCACCGCTAGGTAGTCCCGAACATGACCGGGGCGGGTAAATACAGGATTGCCACACAGCTGCTCCTGCAAATATCTGGTGGTCAGTTCCAGGGTAGCCTGAATCTGGCAGTACTTGGCCGGACCCAAACCCTTGGCGCTGCAAAACGCCTGTCGATCAGCACTGAGCAATGGTCCAAGCCCGCCAAATTTGGCGAGCAGCTCCCGCGCCAAATCAATAGCAGTCATTCCAGGTAGCCCTGTACGTAAAAAGATAGCCAGTAATTCAGCATCGGATAGAACTGCTGCTCCTTTTGCTAAAAGCTTTTCTCTGGGCCTCTCTTCTAGTGGCCAGTGGCTTATAGCCATAGTGAGTCCTTATTTATCACTACAGAATTGCATTACAAAATGTTATCTTACGCCCCTTCCCATGGCCTGTCTGGACAATTAATGAGCAGCCTGTCAAACAAACGAATAATTCTCGGCGTCACCGGCGGTATTGCCGCCTACAAGAGTGCAGAACTGTTGCGCAGATTGCAGGACAGTGGAGCAGACGTCCGGGTGGTGATGACCCCGGCCGCGATAGAGTTTATTCGGCCCCTGACCATGCAGGCATTGTCTGGTCACCCTGTTCATACGGAGTTATTGGACTCAGAGGCCGAAGCCGGCATGGGCCACATAGAGCTTGCCCGCTGGGCTGATCTGCTATTGATCGCCCCGGCCAGTGCAGATTTTATTGCCAATATGGTCCATGGCCGAGCCGACAGCCTGCTCAGTGCAATACATCTGGCAACCCCGGCAAAAGTCGCCGTGGCTCCGGCAATGAACCAGGCCATGTGGGCCCATCAGGCCACCACCGCCAATATTGAGACATTGCAGCAGCGCGGTGTCAGCATAATATCTCCCGATAACGGCATTCAGGCCTGTGGCGATGTCGGACCAGGCAGAATGCAACAGCCCGAAGCTATTGCTGCCATGGCAGGGGAGCTGTTCAATCGCGGCACTCTGGCAGGCAAAAAAGTAGTTGTCACTGCAGGACCAACTCGCGAGGCGCTTGATCCTGTGCGCTATATCAGCAATCACAGTTCCGGAAAAATGGGCTATGCGTTAGCCGAAGCCGCCAGCGAAGCAGGGGCCGAAGTAGTGCTTATTTCCGGGCCAGTGAACCTGGCCTGTCCCGATCGCTGTCAGCTGGTTGCAGTGGTCTCAGCAAAAGATATGCTCGACGCCTCTTTAGAGGCCGCAGCTGGTGCCGATATATTTATAGCAGCGGCAGCTGTGGCGGACTACAGAGCTAAGACTGTGGCCGAGCAGAAAATTAAAAAACAGGATGATGGCATAAGCCTGCATCTGGAAAAAAATCCAGATATTGTCAGTGCTGTTGCCGCAGCTAACAGCAGTTTGTTTGTACTGGGGTTTGCGGCAGAGACTGAAAATGTCGAGACCTATGCCAGGGATAAACTGACGCGCAAAAAACTCAGTGCAATTATTGCCAATGATGTCTCTCGCGGTGACGTCGGGTTTAATGCGGACGACAATGAAGCCTGCTGGGTAGATGCAGACTCAACAACAGTATTTAGCAAAAGGAGCAAGACGCAGCTAGCAAGGGATATTATTGAGCATATGGTGAATCACCACAGCCTCTAGTGTCGACTCTTGGTGCTGGGTCAACCATTACATTGAATGTAAAAGAAACTATTTCTGAGGCTAGCAGGGACAAAGTAGTCCTGAGTAGCGCCGCCATGTGCCTTGTGGGGCTGATTGCGACCTTTATGCTGATGTGGCAGGAGCTCGTTGTGGAGACTCGACAGCAGGCGGTCAATTTCCACTACGGCCTCAATATGAAAATCGCCGCCAGTCGCGTCGATGCCTACCTAGATCAATATCAGCAATCTCTGGATCAGCTTGTCAGCCAAACAGCCGCCATTGATGATCTGCAAGTATTGGAGAACAAAGCCTCAGCATTGCTGACAGAAGCCGAGGCTGTCTATCTGGTTGACCCTGAACTCCAGCGTCATAAAAAGCAACTGGGATTTGCCGCCATGCAGATGGTGCGCCTTAGCATGAATGGTGACTCAGTCGCCCCCAGAGCAATAAAAATAAACCAGCAGTGGAAGATATTGATCAGTCGCGCGCTGAGCGATAATGACGCCGCAATCACCGGCGTTATTCTGTTGCAGCTGCCCATGGCAGGCATGCAGTCAGCCCTAAGCGGCGTGGACATTTCCGATGGTACCCTGGAGTTACAGCAGTTAGTGCCCAATCGCAGCAATATAGTGCTGGTATCTCTTGGTCAGAGCGAATCCCAAAAACAGGCATCGGGCTTTGGCTCGGAAGTCTTTGATACCGGAAATGCCCTTTGGAAGATTTCATTTACTCCCTCTGAGGCCTTGATTGCCAAAATCGATAAACAGTTGCCACCATTTTGGTTATTTTTTGCCGCTGCATTGATAGCTGTGGTGGTTGCCCTGTACCTGCTGACAATATTCAGGGCCAGACGCAAACAGATGATAACGGCGATTTTTATCGAAAATCACAATGCCGAAGATGCCTTGTTTGCCCCGGCTATAGATGCCTATGAAGACCCGGCCAACAACAAAGCTACCGAACCAGAAATCGAGCAAGAGCCGTTAGTAGAGGTGTCTGAGGAGCTTGAGCCCATTGAGGAGCCTCGGCTGGTAGAAGAGTCTCAGCTGATCGAAGAGCCTCAGCCGGTAAAAGCGCCCGAGTCTGTTACTGCAGAAACCCAACAGCCTGAAGATCCCGAATCCGCTATACAATCAAAGGTGATTGACGACCCTGAGCCTATCGAAGACCCGACACCGGCTATTGATGAGCCTGCGCCAGCTACAGAACCTGAGTACAGTGAGGATCCCGAACCTGCCGAAGACTTCGATTCAACAGAACTGCCAACCCTTGGGCCCGAAGAAGAGTTGCTTGAACAGCCAGAATCAACGCCAACTCCTAAGTCAGAACCTGTCGTGGAACTTGAGAACAATTTGGGTGATCCCAACTTTGCCGCACCAGATGTGGTATTCCGCGACTATGATATTCGCGGCATTGCAGGGACAGAAATTACACCTGAGTTTGCCTCCAGACTAGGCAAAACCATTGGCAGCATTATTCTAAAAAATGGTCACAGTGCGATTTATATCGGCCGAGACGGCAGACTGAGCTCGCCACAGCTCTGTGAAGCCATGCGAAATGGCCTGCTTTCAACTGGCTGCAATGTCATTGACCTCGGCGAAATCACCACCCCCATACTCAACTTCGCCGTTCACCACAGCGGTCAGTCCAGCTGCGGCATCATGGTGACCGCCAGTCATAACCCGGCCCACTACAATGGCTTTAAGGTCATTATTAAAGGTCAGGTGATTGCCGGCCCGACTCTGCAGCTGCTAAAGCCCATGCTAGATGCGGCCGAATTTACGGTCAGCGATGGCGGCCAATACTTTCAGCGGGATATCACCACACAATATGTGCGCCATATTATTGAAGAGAGCTCCATCGACAGGCCCTTCAAAATCGTAGTCGACGGCGGCAATGCCGTTGCCGGACCTGTGGCATTAAAATTATTCGACAGCCTAGGCTGCATGACCTTTCCCCTGTACTGCGAAGTGGATGGCCGGTTCCCCAATCACGAACCCAACCCGGCAGACGAGAGAAACCTGCAGGAATTAATAGCAAAAGTTAAAGACGTTAAAGCCAATCTTGGATTTGCCTTTGATGGTGATGGTGACCGTATTGTTGTGATCTCCCCCAACGGCGAAATAATCTGGCCAGACAAGCTGATGATGATTTTCGCTCGGGATATTCTGGCTCGCAATCCAGGTGCAGATATTGTTTTTGATGTAAAAAGCAGCAAACGCCTGGCCGAGACCGTGCGCAAACATTCCGGTCGGCCGGTGATGTGCAAAACCGGCCACGCCCATGTTCGCAAAGCTGTGCATCACAACAGTGCGCCACTGGGTGGCGAATTCAGTGGTCATATTTTCTTTAACGACCGCTGGAAAGGTTTTGATGATGGCGTCTATGCTGCCGTGCGCCTGCTCGAGATTCTCTGTGCCCAGCAAGGCTATCAGACACTGGACAGTATGATTGCCGAGTTCAGCAACAGCAGCTATACCCCTGAAATTTTGATTCCTGTGGATGAAGCTACAAAATTCAGCCTTATCAACACATTAGTAGCTGGCTGCCAATTTAATGGCGCCCAGGTTATTACTCTCGACGGCTTAAGGGTAGAATACCCCAGTGGCTGGGGACTGATTAGAGCCTCAAATACTTCAGCCAACTTGACCCTGCGCTTTGAAGCGGATGATGATAAGAGCCTGGAAGAAATCAGGCGGCGGTTCCGCCGCGAACTGGCACCATTTATTAACCAAATAGAAGACTATATATAGCTATGTCACTGAGTCGTAAAGAAGCACAAACCACAGCGCAGGTTATCTCCCGCGCACTGCCCTATATCCAGCGTTTTGCCGGCAAGACCGTGGTGGTTAAATATGGTGGCAACGCAATGGTTGATGACCGTCTTAAAGAGAGCTTCGCCCGAGATATTGTACTGATGAAAGCAGTAGGCATAAATCCAGTAGTTGTTCACGGCGGTGGGCCGCAGATCGGTGCGCTGCTCGATGAGCTATCGATAGAATCTCGGTTTGTCGATGGCATGCGCGTCACGGACAGCAAGACCATGGACGTGGTCGAAATGGTGCTCGGTGCCACCATCAACAAAGAAATTGTTAATTTGATCAGTAGCGCTGGCGGCAGAGCCTTCGGCGTAACGGGTAAAGACGGTCAGCTTATCCAGGCCAAAAAGCTGGTGGTTTCCCATAAAACACCAGAGATGTCTGCACCGGAAATTATTGATATTGGCCATGTGGGCGAAGTCGCCTCAATCAATAAATCAGTGATTGATATGCTGGTAAAAGGGGACTTTATACCTGTGATAGCACCAATCGGTGTAGGCACAGATGGCACTTCCTACAATATCAATGCAGATCTGGTGGCCGGTAAAGTGGCAGAGGTACTACAGGCTGAAAAGCTGATGCTATTGACCAATGTGGCCGGATTGCAGGACAAGCAGGGCGAGATACTCACCGGACTGTCTGTGGGCCGAGTCGACGAACTGATCGAGGATGGCACAATTTACGGCGGCATGTTACCGAAAATTCGCTGTGCGCTGGATGCAGTAAAATCCGGTGTTCCCTATGCACACATTATTGATGGTCGCGTCGATCATGCGGTAATGCTGGAAATTTTTACCGATGAAGGTGTTGGTACTCTAATCACCAATCAAGAACAAAACGGAGCATCGTGATGGCGGCCAAACGAGGTTCTCGGGCACAGGAAATACTTCAGGCGCTGGCACGTATGCTGGAAGTTTCAAGAGGCGGTCGCATTACCACCGCCGCACTGGCAGCAGAGATCGGCGTTTCAGAGGCTGCGCTGTATCGCCACTTTCCTAGCAAAACCCGCATGTATGAAGGACTGATTGATTTTATTGAAGAGACTATCTTTGCCCGGGTGCGCACTATTGTCAGCGATGAACCTGATGCAATTAATCAGTGTTACAGAATTTTAAGCCTGGTGCTGGCGTTTAGCGAAAAAAACCCAGGAATTACCAGAATACTGAATGGCGATGCTCTGACGGGCGAAACCAGCAGGCTCCATGATCGGGTCGCCCAGTTTTGGGATCGCCTTGAGTCTCAGCTTAAGCAGACATTGCGCGAAGCAGAAGTGCGAGATGGATTGAAATTGTCTGTGCCAATTAGCGTCGCGGCGAATCTTATGCTGGTGGCCGCAGAAGGCAAAGTCAGTCAGTTTGTGCGTAGTAGCTTTGCGCAACCTCCCACGGAGCACTGGTCGGAGCAATGGCCATTAATTACTGCTCAGATGTTTGCCTAGAGTCCAGTTCCAACTGACGAAAACGTTGTTCGTAACCACGATAGAGGGCTTCGATACTGTGCTGGTCAGTCTCACGACTGACCAGTAACTTTTTCACTTCAGCCCGGTCTAGGCGAGCCTGACTAATCTGCTGCATCAACTCAACAGCAACCTCTTCACCGGCCATCTCCACATTCGCCGCTTCGGCCACCAGACTTTCTTCTCTTACATCAAGACTGGACAAGCTATCACGCAGATTCTGAATATCTCTGGCCAGCAGTGCCAGCTTGCGCTCTTTTAGCCTGGTGATTTCACCCACATGACTGAAACTGGCCAGAAGGTACTGGTCCTGCTTGGTCTGATTCTGATCAACCGGCTGCCAGGCCTGCACAGTTTCAAGCACGGTGCCCTGCTTATTAACAACTTCATAACCGTCGATAACGGCGTTTGGAGGGATGGTATCTGCAGTAACAACAATGCCAGCACTGTCGCGATAGCGGTAAAGCTCATCCGCCACCGCAATGTTGGCTAACAATAAACATAACAACAATACCGGTTTGGTCACAGGCCGTACTCTTGTCGATACTCTTTAATCTGTTCTACCAACGATTTCATATCTGGCTTGCCACCAAGATAGGCCAATATATCGTCTATATCAATAATACTGACCACAGGAATACCAAACTGCTGTTCCACTTCCTGAATCGCTGATTTATCAGTGTTCCCGCGCTCTTTGCGATCCAGGCCAATGACCACTCCAGCGGGCTGGGCATCCGCAGCATCAACCATTGCCATTACTTCACGAATTGCAGTACCGGCAGTTATAACATCATCAATAATTAATACTCTGCCTTCCAGAGGCGCACCAACAATAGTCCCGCCCTCGCCATGGGACTTGGCCTCCTTGCGGTTAAAACAATAGGGCACATCCAGATCATGGTGCTCGGCAAGAGCAACAGAAGTGGCTGCAGCCAGAGTAATACCTTTGTAAGCCGGCCCAAACAGCACATCAAATTCAATGCCGGACTCAACAATAGCTGCCGCATAACATTGGCCTAAAGCCGCAAGCGCTTTGCCGCGGTAAAACTCACCGGCATTGAAGAAATGCGGTGAAACACGACCGGACTTGAGCCTGAACTGGCCAAACTTTAATGCGCCACTGGCAATGGCGTTATCGATAAACTGGGTTTTATAATTAATCATAAATCTCTTCTATTATTGAGCCAATGCCATTTGCTGAACCCGAACCAGATCCGCAATACCGCGTTTGGCCAGATCTAACATCTGAGTTAATTCTTCAGTGCTAAACGGTGCTGCTTCAGCAGTACCTTGAACCTCGATAAAACCACCATCGCCATTCATCACCACATTCATATCGGTTTCTGCATTGGAGTCTTCAGGATAATCCAAATCCAGTACGGCTGTACCTTTGTAAACTCCAACAGATACTGAAGCAATCATAGCCACCAGCGGATCACCAGCAATGGCTTTCTTGCGCTGCAGATAGCGAATGGCATCCACCAAAGCAACACAGGCCCCCGTGATAGAGGCAGTTCTGGTGCCACCATCTGCCTGAATAACATCACAGTCGATATTAATAGTGTGTTCACCCAACTGTTTCAGATCCACTGCCGCGCGCAGAGATCGGCCTATAAGGCGCTGGATTTCCTGAGTGCGGCCACTCTGTTTGCCCCGAGCTGCTTCACGGCCCATGCGGCTGTTAGTTGAACGGGGCAACATGCCATACTCGGCGGTTACCCAACCCTGTCCAGTGCCACGCAAAAACCTGGGCACACCATTTTCAACACTGGCAGTACAGATCACCTTGGTGTTGCCAAACTCAATTAATACAGAGCCCTCAGCATGACAGGTATAGTCTCTGGTGATCTTTACTTGCCGAAGTTGCTCTGGGCGGCGCCCGCTGGGTCTGGTCATAATGATTATCCTGGATTAGGTAGGCTTAAAAAATTTTGCGAAATTGTAGCAAATCTACCAACCCATTGGCCGCCTTTGTTACCATGGCGCACCATTAATTTTTCGTTTGGAGAAAATATGCCTCGCAGCATGACGGCATTTGCCAGAAATACATTGGAATTCAGCTGGGGTTCAATGACCTGTGAGCTGCGCTCAGTTAATCATCGCTTTCTGGAGACCAGCTTTCGTCTGCCCGAAACCCTGCGAGAAAAAGAAATGCAGCTGCGGGAAATTGCCCGCAAAAAGCTAAGCCGCGGCAAGGTCGACTGCGCCCTTCAGGTAGCCTTCAATAACGCGGATGCCGAAGTCAGTGCCGATTTAGCACTGGCCAGGCGATATATAAATATCGCCGAGAAAATCTCTGCTGAACTAGACAATCCAGCACCGATTTCAGCACTGGATATTATGCGCTGGCCCGGCGTTCTCCAGGATTCCGAAGTGGCCCCAGAGACTTTACACAAATCCGCACTGGAGGCGTTTTCAGCAACAGTGGATCAGCTACTCGAAGGGCGCCAGCGGGAAGGCAACTTGCTCGCCGATATGATTGAACAGCGGCTGGTTGGCATAGAAGAACAGGTGGCACTGGTACGGCAACATCTACCTGCGATTCTCGCCCAGCAACGGGTGCGCCTGAATGAAAAACTCAGTGACCTTAAATCCCAACTGGACGACGATCGCCTCGAACAGGAAATGGTCATTATTTCTAATCGTGCAGACGTGGACGAGGAGCTAGACCGGCTAGAGGCACATATCAGCGAAATTCGACTGGTGCTGCAGAGCAAAGAGTCAATCGGCCGCCGATTAGATTTTCTGATGCAGGAGCTAAACCGCGAAGCTAACACCTTAGGCTCAAAGTCCATCGCCGGAACAACCACTCAGGCCTCCGTCGAACTCAAGGTGTTGATTGAGCAGATGCGAGAGCAGATCCAAAATATAGAATAGCCGGTGCTTTAGTGGCCTTTTTTGTGACCATATTGGATACCTTTAAAACGCTAGTAGCAGTCCGTAGTTTGCGTCCGTTTTTAGCTGTCTGGATAATGCTGTGCAGCAATCCCGCATTGTCCTTTGGCGCCGACGGACACCGCATTGTTGTCAATATCGCAGAAAACCATATCAGTCCAAAAACTGCTTCGGCCATAGGCGCTATCATTGGGGATGCTGATCTGGACCTACTATCATTGTGGCCAGATAAAATTCGCCATTTACCTGCCTGGAAACAATCCAAATACTGGCACTACATCAATATTGATGACCGAGAACCGTTTAACAACCTGAAACGCAACAGCGATGGGGATGTGCTCTCGGCCCTGGAGCATTTTTATGCCGAACTGCAAGATCCTCAGTTGGGCAATAAGCAAAAAATTGAAGCACTGGCATTCTTTATGCATTTTGTTGCCGATATTCACCAGCCTCTGCATGTGGGGCGGCGGGATGACCGCGGCGGTAACAGCATAGAGGTCAAATGGTTGCATCAGCCCACGAGAGCCAATCTGCATCAGGTCTGGGATAGTCTGATTCTCAAGCAGGAGAATAAAACCCCGCTAGAATATAGCCAGCGTCTTGATCGGGCTCATGCAGGACAGGTCACCCGTTGGCAACAGAGCCATTTTTTGCAATGGGCCAAAGAATCCAAAGCTCTGCGCAATCAAGTGTATAACTTTAGTCCGGAAATACAGCGCAAGCGCACAACAATTAGTCCGGCGTATATTGAGCGCAACAAACCTATTATCGAGCAGCGGCTGCTGATGGCTGGCATTCGCCTGGCCGGATACCTCAACCGGATCTTTGATCCATCGGGGCAATAGCTAAAATTTTTATTACAGTGGCCCAAGAATCTGGAATAATCCCCCAATACAGTCACTTTTAAGTAACGGATCCCTACAAGCTATGGCGAAAGGCACTTTGTTTATTATCTCTGCGCCCTCGGGCGCAGGCAAAACCAGTCTGGTCGCGGAAATTCTCGCACAGATAAACAATATTCAGGCCTCCATCTCCCATACCACCAGAGACTGTCGGCCGGGGGAGAAGAATGGCATTAACTACCATTTTGTCGACCGCCAGCAGTTTGTCACCATGATTGATAACAACGCCTTTCTTGAACATGCCGAAGTGTTCGGTAATTTCTATGGCACCTCGCAAGATTGGGTAGAAGCGACCTTGAATACGGGCACCGACGTTATTCTGGAGATTGACTGGCAAGGTGCCGAGCAGGTGCGCAGCAAGTTTGCCGACAGTCAAAGTATTTTTATTCTGCCGCCCAGCAAACAGGCACTGCGAGAGCGCCTCAATGACCGAGGTCAGGACCATGCAGAGGTGATAGAGAAAAGAATTGCAGCAGCCACGGAAGAAATGAGCCATTATGTAGAGGCAGACTATCTGGTAATCAATGATGACTTTGCCTTGGCGCTGCAGCAGTTAAAGAGCATTATCAGTGCCCAGCGCTGCAAAATGCCGGTTTTGGGCCATGAAAAATTACTCTCAGATTTATTGTCGTAAACCCGCGCATTAGGTAAACTGGCCGACCCCTGCAGCCTAGGGCTGCATTTTTAAATAATTTATTAAGTTTGGCGGAAAAAAGATGGCTCGTATTACAGTAGAAGATTGTTTAGACAATGTAGATAACCGCTTTGAATTGGTGATGGTTGGCTCTAAACGCGCCCGTCAAATAGCGGTTGAAGGTCGACCTGCGCTGGTTGAGGAAGAGAATGACAAGCCCACGGTTATCGCATTGCGCGAGATCGCACAGGGTCTGGTCAATGCAGATATTCTCACCGAAGTCGTACAGGATTATGAAATCGTTGATACTGAAGAAGCTGCCGAAGTTCCTGAAGAACCCGCTATTGATTAAAGCAGTTCCAGTCTGAAGAGGGCAGCATAACCATGCTTGCAGTATTTACCGATAAGCTGTCCTCCTACCTAGACGAGAAAGAAGTCACCAAAATTCAGCGCGCCTATACCTATTCTGAAAAATGCCACTCTGGCCAGATGCGTCAAAGTGGCGACCCCTATATTACCCATCCTTTGGCTGTCGCCAACATACTCGCCGATATGCATATGGATCACGAGAGCCTGATGGCGGCTCTGTTGCACGATGTAATCGAGGATACAGGAGTAACCAAAGGGCAAATCAGCCGCCGTTTTGGCCGCACCGTCGCCGATCTGGTCGATGGGGTCAGCAAGCTCACCGAAATTGAATTTGAAACCAAAGCTGAACAGCAGGCAGAGAGTTTTCAGAAGATGACTCTGGCCATGTCCAGAGATATCCGCGTGGTCTTGGTTAAACTCGCCGATCGGCTACACAATATGCGCACACTGGGCGGTCTGTCACCGGAGAAGCGTCGCCGGGTTGCTAGGGAAACTCTGGATATCTACGCCCCCATAGCCCAGCGTTTGGGCATTAACGATATTCGTATTGAATTTGAAGATCTGGGTTTTGCCGCCATGTATCCCCTCCGTCATCGGCGCCTGCGGGAAGCCATGAAAGCTGCACGCAAAAACCGCAAAGAGATTGTTACCGAGATTCATCAGGCCATTGAACTGCGCCTGCAGCATGAGTCCTTTGATGCCGTGGTAAAAGGCCGGGAAAAACATCTCTGGAGCATCTACCAGAAAATGCGTGCGAAAAAGAAATCCTTCCGCGACATTATGGATGTTTTTGCTTTTCGTCTGGTGGTCGACAATGTTGATGACTGCTACAGAACTCTGGGCATGATGCACAATATTTTCAAACCAGTGCCCGGTGAATTTAAAGATTATATCGCCATCCCCAAAGCCAATGGCTATCAGTCCCTGCATACAGTGCTGGTGGGTATGCACGGCGTGCTAATTGAAGTGCAGATTCGTACTCATGAAATGGAAAAGATGGCTAACTACGGTATTGCCGCCCACTGGGAATACAAAGCGGGGGGCAAAACTGGCGATGGCCACCAGCGCCGCGCAACTCAATGGGTGCAGGGTTTGCTTGAAATGCAAAAGCAGGCAGGTAACTCACTGGAGTTCCTCGAGCATGTAAAAGCCGACCTGTTCCCCGATGAGATCTATGTATTCACCCCCAAGGGCACAATTGTAGAGCTGCCCTCCAATGCTACACCGATTGATTTTGCCTACTCAGTGCATACTGGCCTGGGCGATCGCTGTATCGCCTGTCGAGTAGACGGCGAACTCACACCCCTTTCACAACATCTTGAGAGTGGGCAGAAAATTGAAATTATCAGCACCGCCGGCGCTCAGCCAAACCCTAACTGGCTCAATTTTGTGGTCACCGCAAAAGCCCGCAGCGCTATTCGTCATTTCCTCAAGAAACAGCAACATGACGAGTCTGTTGACCTGGGCAAGCGCCTGCTGGATCAGGCTCTGGCCAATCTGGGTACCAAGTACAACGAACTTAAAAAATCTCAGATCAAACGTCTGCTAAAAGAAACTGGCGCACCCACCTTTGAACATGTACTGCAACAGATCGGTCTGGGCAACAGTGTGCCATTTGCCGTGGCCAATCTGCTGGTACCGGCCAACAAGCGAAAGATATCTGACGACAAGAAAAACTCTACATTGCCCGTGGTTATTGATGCGTCAGAAGGCCTGCTGCTGCAATATGCCCGCTGCTGCCACCCCATACCGGGAGATCCGATTCTGGGTCATATGACACCAGGCAAAGGACTGGTAATTCACCTTGAATCCTGCCGCAATCTTAAAGAAATTCGTTCCAATCCAGAGAAATGCATGTCATTGACCTGGTCCACTATGGCCACCGGTGAATTTCCGGTGGAAATAAAAGTGGAGATTACCCCGGAGCGAGGATTTATTGCCGCGCTGGCATCTAGGATGACCGAGGAAGATGCCACCATCGAACAGATCAGTGTCAATGAAAAAGACCCCTACACCAGTATCGTTGATGTGGTGCTCACCGTAAGAGACAGGATTCATTTGGCCGATATTTTGCGCCGGGCGCGCAGTCTGAAGCCAGTGCGCCGTATATATCGCGTTAAAAATCAGTAAGACAAGGAGACAGCAATGACAAACAAAGCCATCATTCATACCGAGAGTGCCCCGGCAGCCATCGGCACCTACAGCCAAGCTGTTAAGGTCAATAATACGGTATATCTGTCCGGGCAAATCCCACTGGTTCCGGACACCATGGTACTCATTGAAGGGGACATCAGCGCCCAGATTGATCAGGTATTTAAAAACCTCAGCGCCGTCTGTGAAGCATCGGGTGGCGATTTAAGCAATATCGTTAAACTGAATATCTTTCTTACGGATCTCAGCCACTTTCCCACCGTCAATGAGATTATGGGCCAGTATTTTCAGGAGCCTTACCCGGCTCGCGCCGCTATTGGGGTTAAAGAACTGCCCAAAGGTGCTGAGGTGGAGATGGATGGGATTTTGGTGATTTAGTTGAGGAGCTCCCTCTCCTTCATCAATGCCAGATAACCCTCTCTGTAGCCAGGATATATAAACTCATATCCAGACTCTAAAAGGCGCCGATTGCTGCAGCGCCGAATCGCATTCTGCACCACAATCTCTTCAGTCAACTGCACCTGCATCTGACTAGCCATCCAGCGGCGCATATCATGCTGAGTCACAGGCTCCTTGTCAGTGCCCAGATAGATTGGCTCAAGGGTTTCGCCACGATCAAATAGCTCAACCAAATGGGCGAGTACTCCAGCACAATCATCACTGTGAATACGGTTGCTCCACTGCTCCGGCTGGGCTGGCCGACCTTTACCTGCCTTGATTTGATCCAGCATTCTGGTACGACCGGAGCCGTAAATACCGGAAAAACGCACAATGCTGTAGGCACAGGGC